>JBIIMX010000042.1:0-14318 GCA_044337765.1 Pirellulales bacterium
CCAGGCCCAGGCCGCGGGGCAACTCGGCGGCATCCCGGCGGTACATCCAGAGCACGAAGAGCCCGATGGCCGCAAGCGCCAGCACGAGCGCCGGCATCTGCCACCACTGCGAGAATCCGTCGATCAGCCCGCTGGTGATCCGGTGCTGCACACGCTCGGAGGAGGCGAGCAGGCACGGCGGCACCGGCAGCATCGAAAACAGGCGGAGAGTGAGAGGTGTCATGGGAGGCTGGCCGACGGCTCGTCAGGCGGCTGATTTTCCACGGGGCGCAGCATGGTAACTCGCCGAAAACGCCACCAACTGTTCGATGATGAGCACCGCCGCAAGCAGGTGCAGCAGGGGCTTTGCCAGCGGCACTCCCGCCAGCGTGGTGGTGTCAGGCTGCAGCGACTCGGCCCTGTCATACTTGAATGCGACACCCGCGAGCGTGCGGTCCAGCCGTTCACGGCCGATCCGCTCCAACTGTCCTTCCTCTGCGGCGACGTTCACGGCGAAGATCCGCTCCCGCTCGGTGCCGTCGAGCCGTCGCCAACGGGCCGTGTAGCCGCCGGCCACGGAGGTGTCGGCCAGCGTCACTTCGAGCCCTCCAGCGGGTGACGCAACTCCTGTCTGGTGCACGATCGCTCCATCCGGCGGCACCGCCACGTCGACCTCGATCTCGTCGACGGCGGAATCGAGCCGCACGGTGACGGGATCGCCCACCTCCAGCGACTCCGCCCGGCGTCGGCTGCGGGCGAGATGGCTTTCCAATTCCAGCATCACGACCACCCAGCTCGGATTGCCGCGAGCCCAGTTGTTCCACGTCGGAGCCGCAGTTGAGAGCACTGCCACGACCATGCCATCGCCGAACGGCCGCTCGACAACGAGCGGCCCACCGCTGCGTAGCGAGAGCAGCCTCCGCAGCCCTTCGGTCGCCCCAGGCTCGAAGCCGCGTTCCACCGCCATCGACCGTTCGATCCGCACGGCATCGAGCAGCGGATTCCGCTGGCCAGAGAGCACGGCCACGACCGGATGCTCTTCAACCACGACGTCTGGAGCAGCAGCCGCCCCTGCGGCAGCATCGGGCAGCAGGTCGACCGGCCCCGCCAGCGGCACGGGAAAGAGGCCCTCCCCGCCGCGATGGAGCGAGCGGTTGACGAACTCTGCCTTCGTGCGCGGTCCGGTGAAAAAAACGACGCCTCCGCCTGCCCGCGCAAAGGCCTCGAGCGCAGCGATCTCCGGCATGTCGAGCCGCTCCACGTCGAGCAGCCAGATGCAGGCGAATGACGCCAGATCGAGCGTGCCAAGGCTTCGCGGCGGCTCGATGCGCGGCCGCAGACCCGTAGCCGCCCCCGCCCCCGGGGCCAGTGCGGTGGCGACGTAGAAGGCATCACCGGCGCGACCGCTGCCCGCGGGATCGCCGTCGATCAGCAGCACGTCGACCCGATCGACCACGTCGACCGCCATCGTCCGTTTATTGTCGGCGGCCACGGGGTCGGCGGCGATCGTCGCCTCGACCAGATGCGGCCCCGCTTTCGTGAAGCGGGCGTCGAACCGCTGCGTGCCCACGCCACCAGCGGGGATTTCGGCAATCCGCACCCCCGGTCTGCCCAAGGCATCCTCGCGCAGCTCAACCGCCACGTCGCGGACCGGCCGGTCGGAGTTGTTCCGCACCGCCACCTCCAACGGCACGAGCACGCCGGTGGCGGGTACGCCTCCTGCCATCTCCAGCCGTTCCACCGTCAGGTTGCCCGGCTGCCGGCCGTCGCCTCCCTCGGCGGCACAGTCCACCAGCCGCAGTTCGCAGCCGGAGTCGGAGAGTTGTCGGAACAGCGTCGCCGTATCGTCGGCGGTCTTCCAGTCTTTGAAGCGGAAGTCACTGACCAACCAGATGACGTTTGCCGCCCCGGTGCCGGCACCAATCACTCCCGCGGCCGCAGCCACCGCCGCCTGTGGGCCCGAAGAAGACGCGGATGGAGTCCGGCCGGCCAACTCGTCGCGCACCTCTTGCACCAGCCGTGGCGTCACCGCCTGCAGGCGGATGTCGAACCCCGCATGGGCTGCCTGCAATCCATCCTGCTGCCGCCCATCCTGCTGCCGCCCATCCTGCTGCCGCGGACTGTTCGCCAGCCGCTCTGCGGCCACCGGCGGGCTGGCGTCATCGCCGCCCGGCCTGTCAAAAGCGGAAAACCGTCCGATCGCCACCTCCTGTTGCCCCGGAGCGGCGGCCAGTTCGGCGCAAATCCGCTCCACGACCAGTCGGCCTCGGTCGAAGCAACTCGCCTCTCCGATCCTTCCATCAGCCGACAGGTCGCCCATCGAAAAACTGTCGTCCAACAGCACGACATGAGCCGCGCGCGTGCCGCCAAGCATGCGTCCGAGCGCCGTCTTCCAACGCGGCTGCGCCAAGGCGAGCACGATCCCCAACACGGCGGCCACTCGCAACAGCAGCAGCAGGATCTGCTTGAGCAGCACCCTCGTGCGGTACTTGCGCTGGCTGGCCAGCAGGAACTCCATCGCCGCCCACGGCACCTTGCGATGCCGCAGCAGATTGATGAGGTGAATGACGACCGGAGCCGCAACGAACGGCAGGCCCCACCAGAGCAGCGGCAGAAAATCGAATGTCGGCATGGCAGGCTTCCCCTTTAGACAGCCATGCTGGCGCGACGCGCGAGAAACTTCACGAGCGCCGCGTCGACCGGTTCGCCGGTGCGAACAAGGGAGTAATCACACCGCACCGACGCCGCCCGGGCGCGAACGTCGGAGAGAAACTCCTCGACCGCCGCCAGATAGCCCGCTCGCAGGCTTCGCGGGTTGCAGGCGATCGCGTCGGGCAGTTCGAGCCCCTCGAACCGGGTCGGACCCTCGAACGGAAAGTCGAGTTCGTCGTCGTCCATCACATGCAGCAGCACGAGATCGTGCCCCCGTTTCCTCAACAACTGCATGCCCTGAAACACCCCGTCACGGTCGCCGAGGAGGTCGGAGATCACCATCACCATGCCCCGTCTGGGCAGCGTCTCCGCCAGCGATCGGAGCACGGGGAGGAACGCCGTCGGACGGCCCGCCCGTGGCGTCTCGAGCACCTCCACCACGCTTGCGAGGTGAGATCGCTTCGTCCGCGGCGGCACGCTGGCCCTGACCTTGTCGTCGAACACGCAGCAGCCCACGGCGTCGCCGTGCGAGAGAGCCAGCCAGGCGAGGCTGGCCCCGAGCGTTGCCGCGTAGTCGTATTTGCCGAGCGGCCCGGAGCCGTAGTTCATGCTGGCCGAACCATCCACGAGGAGCGTGACGCGAAGATTTGTCTCCTCCTCGAACTCCTTGACATAGAGGCGGTCCTGCCGCCCCCAGACCTTCCAGTCGACTCGGCGCAGGTCGTCGCCGCGGACATACTCGCGGTGCTGGAGAAATTCCACCGACTGCCCCTTGTAGGGGCTCTTGTGGAGGCCGGCGAGCACGCCTTCAACAACGGCCCGCGCGCGCAGCTCCAGCCGCGCGATGCGGGCAATCGCTTCAGGATGCAAATATCGTCTGGAACCGGGCGTCACGCGTCAGCTCGTCCTCTCTGGCCGGGGTCGTCTCGATGATCCGCTGAATGATGCCGTCGGGGGTCACGCCCTCGCTCTCCGCCGCGAAGCCGACGACGATCCGGTGCCGGAGCACGGGGCTGGCGAGCGCCTGGATGTCCTCCACGGCCACGTGGCTGCGGCCCTGAAGAAGCGCCCGGGCCTTGGAGCCGATGATCAGAAACTGCACGGCCCGCGGTCCCGCACCCCAGGAGAGTTGGTCGCTTACGAAGTCGGGCGTGCCCTTTTCACCCGCCCGCGTCTGTCTGACGATCGCCAGTGCATACCGCACGAGATGATCGCTCACCGGCACGCCACGCACCGCCTGTTGCAGGCCGATGATGTCGGCGGCCGAGAGCACGGGCTGCGCCTCCTCGGGAGGCAAGCCCGTCGTCCGCCGGGCGATCTCGAACTCCTCCTGAAACGTCGGGTAGCGGACGAACACCTTGAACATGAAACGGTCCTGCTGCGCCTCCGGCAGCGGGTAGGTGCCCTCCTGTTCGATGGGGTTCTGCGTGGCCAGCACGAAGAACGGGTCGACAAGCTTGTGGCGCACGCGACCGACGCTGACCTGCCGCTCCTGCATCGCTTCCAAGAGTGCCGCCTGCGTCTTCGGTGGCGTGCGATTGATCTCGTCGGCGAGCACGACGTTGGCGAACAGCGGCCCTTCGAGGAAACGCAGTTGCCGCGAGCCCGTCGCCTTGTCCTCTTCGAGCACGTCGGTGCCGATGATGTCCGCCGGCATCAGGTCGGGGGTGAACTGGATACGGCTGAAGGAGAGGTCGAGGCTCTTGGCCAGCGTGCTGACGAGGAGGGTCTTGGCGAGGCCGGGCACACCTTCGAGCAGGCAATGGCCGCGACTGAAGAGACAGATCAGCAGTTCCTCGATCACCTGGCTCTGGCCGACGATCACCCGCGAGAGTTGCGCGAGGATACGATCGTGCGCCTCGTGCAGGCGGTCGATGGCGGAAGGGTCGAGGGACGTTTGCGTCATGATGATCTCCGGACAAAACCTGCGGGACGTATCTGCGGCATGGAAAAGGGTCGGTGGCGGCCCATCCGCTCAACGTTGGTAAATGGGGAGCGTGCCCCGGTCAAGTTGCAGAATGGTGAGGTTCGTCGCCGTCGTGTAAACGGGGCCGATGTAACCCTGCGGCCAGGAGAGCCCGTCGCGGTCGTTCTGCGCCTCCGACACGAGCCGTTCCTCGATCTGCTTGCGGTAGGTCTCCCACTTCCTGCCCCCCTCGCGATACATCACCTGGGCGTAGTAGAAGTGGGCGTAGTGCCAATGACCGAAGCCGTTGTTGGCGATGTTGCCGAGGTGTTTCTCCGCGTAGTCGAGCATCCGCGGCACGTGGTTGTCGTCGTATTCGCCGGCGTTGAACAGGCAGGCGATGGCCGCTGCAGAGATCGCCGGACGGCCTCCGCCCCCCTTGGAACTGTACTGCACGCCGCCGTCTGGCATCGTGCACTTGTGGATGTAGGCGATCGCCTTGTCGATGATCTCACGCGGCACGGCGATGCCGGCGTTGCGGCAACCACGCAACCCCTGCACCTGCGTGATCGTGGTCGACCCCTCGTCGAAGTTGTTGCCGTCCTTCGCGCTGACGTAGCCCCAGCCGCCATCGGAGGTCTGCGCGCGACCGGAAAACTCGACCGCTTTGTCGAGCACGCGCACGAGTTCCTCGCGGCGCCGCTCGTCTTCCTCCTCTCCGAGCACCTGGGAGAGAAAGAGCATCGAAAAGCCATGCCCGTAGGTGTAGCGGTCATCGCCCTTGGGGTCGCCGATCAGACCGTTGGGCCGGGAGCGGCTGACGAGATAATCGACGGCCTGCCGGATCGACTCGGCGTACTTTCCCTGCGTGGTGGTCGAGCCCTCCATCAGGGTCGCCGTACCTGCCAGAGCCGTCATGGCCGTCGGATAGCGGCCCTCGTTCGCCGCCCAACTTCCCCGCCGCGACTGTTTTCGAACCAGCCAGTCGAGCCCCTTCGTGATGACGAGATCGACTTTCTCTTCCGACGGCGCCGCCGCCGTCAGCAGCGTGGGCGCCACGGCAACCAGCGTCGTGAGGATGATGGAAAACGTGCGAAACAAGCGTGGCATGCGAAGCGGCGTGGGAGTGGCGGTATCAGAAGGGCAGCGGGATCGTCAGTGCTTTCTTGATCCAGTATTCGATTTCGACGAGAGGATCGGACGCAGCGGAAGACCGTGTCGCGGAAGCCTGGAACGGCGGCCGCGGCGCGGTCGGAGCACCGGTGAACTCCAACTGCAGATCGGAGGCGTCCCGCCTGCCCTGTGTAAGAGCGATCGTGTGCGTGGCGGGATCACCGCTGATCCCGCATCCGACCACCATCATATCCGGCCCGGCCACCGAGCGGCCGTTGAAGCGGTCGTCGACATAGACGGCCTGGCCCGTCCGCTTGTCGATACAGAGCACGCTGAGCCGCTGGCGGTCGGGCTCCCGAACGGCCTGGATCGAGCGGGCGAACAGCAGCACCGGCAATTGCGAGCCGCTCTGGCCCTGCATCGAGTGCCTCAGGATCGTGACCGGCACCGGCCAGAGCATGTCGCCGCGGGTGCTGTCGACCGCCCACAACGAGCCTGTGACGAGCGGGACCATGTTCCGCCCTGGCATGCCTGGCAGCGGTCCCATGGCGCCGATCTGCTCCAGTTGCCGCTGTTCCTCTGCGGTTTCGGCACGGCCAACGAGCACCAAATACCGGTCGCTCCAGGAAAGCACCTGCAGATGCTCGAGCCCTTCAGGCATGTCGGAGAGCCGCGTTCGGAAAACCACTCGCGCCGCGTCGATATCGAGCAGGCTCAAGTCTCCGGAGGGCTCCACCACCGCGAGCCGTCCGTCGCCCGCAGTCGCTGCACGCGCCTCGCCGGGATAGTCGCCAAGCGGCCGGCTCTGACCATCGACAGGATCGAGCCGGTCGAGCCGCACCCGGCGAGACCATCCGGCCGCCGTCTCGCGTGGCCCCGACACATCGGCGGCAATCGCGTCGTCAGTTCGACCGGCGGGCCCATCGCTCGGCTGCACCGTGAGAATATGGCGGCCGCTGCTGAGCAGACGCCGTTCGCTCGCGGGCAGGTCGAGCGTCCGGATGAGCCTGCCGTCGGCCATCGAGAGCACGACGGCACCGCGACCGTCGGCAGGGCAGACACACAGAAAGTCGTCGTCGCCGATCAGTTCGCCGGCCGCCGGCAGCCCCTGCCGCTCCCACAACAGACGCCCCGTAAGCGGATCGTGGACCTTCAGCGACCGATCGGCCATGATGGCGATCCCCGTGCAGCGTGCGACCCAGTCCGGCAAACCCTCTCGCCGCCCGCTCTCGTCCATGTGCCGTGGCTCGGAGACCCGCGCTCCCAAGGCGATGTTGCCCTGGCGAGCGGCTTTGCCGCCGCCGATGTTCATCACAAACCCGGCGTTCCGCGTCTCGCCGTTTGGATCAGTCGTGTCGGAGAGCATCCAGAGCAGTCGGTTCCGGGTGCCCCCCTGCCCCGCCCCAGTGACTCCGGCCATCTCATAGGCAGCCACACTGGTGCCGGCGTGGATGAACACGACCCTGCCGATGACCGCAGCCTGATCGAGCCCACCTGGCTGAAAGATCGGCACCAACCGCCCGCCATCGGGCCGCGATTTGACCCCAAAAGGATCGCCGATCGGCCGGCCATACCCGTCGGTCGCGATGATGCCCGACCCCTGATGCTGATCGAATGCGAGTTCGAGGCCGGGCAGGAATGAATCGGAACTGTCCAGCACCGGGATGTGCATCAGCCGCGACCGCACGAACCGCAGTTCATCCGCATTGCGCTGCTCGAGGCTGCTGTTCCGGGCGGCCGCCCCCCGCCGCTGCACGATCCTTCCGATCGGCCACGCATCGGCATCGCGACCACGCTCCGGCGAAGACGCGGCCTCGAACCGGTTCCTGATGCCGGCGACCGCCTCGGCGGCGCGGTCGCGGTCGGCCGGTTCACCGACGCGGGCAAGCTCGAGGAGCAGGAAATCCCGCTCGACAACCAGTCCACGACCTTCGTCGCCCGACACCCCAGCCTCGATTGCCTCGGTAAGCGACTCTGCCAACTGACGGCGGGCCTCGAAGGCACGTTCGTGCCGGCCAAACCGTTCGATGAACTCGCGGAGCCGTGGCAGACGGTCAGAAGCGGGAATCGCGTCGGCCAGCGCTGCGGCCGACTGCCGGGCCACGAACGCATCGAGTTCCGTCCGCAGTGGCGGCGGTGCCTTCGCAAACAGTTCGGCGAGACGCCCTCGGATCCACCGCGTGGGAGCGAGTGACAGTTGGGCATCGGCACCGTCGCTCACCAGACCGTCGCTGGCCCGACCGTCGTTCCAAAGGCCCTCGCCGACGAGACCACCCCCGGCGGTGGCCCGCGGCCCTGCCCTCTGGTCTGTTTCCACCGGCGGGTCTGCCGCGATGGAGTCGGCGTGGATCAGCAACTGCTGCATGGCCTCCCATGCCTGCGGGACGTCACCGGTCCGCAGAAAGCCGTCAACGGTGGACCGCAGAACGACGATCGCCGTCGCCGGTGAATCGCTCAACGCCACTGCATCGCGCCAGAGGGGCGCCGCCTGGGCGAAGTCGCGTTGCAGGGCAAACAGCATCGCCGCAGCCACGACGCCCGCGGAAACTCGGGTCGGCTGCAACGCATGAGCCTCCCGTACAGCTGCAATCCCGGTCACAACCCGCCCACGGTCGAGATCCAACTGGCCGCGCCACAAAAGCGCCCATGCGTCCTGGGGATTGGTCTGGAGCGCCGTTTCGATCCGAGACTCGAGGGCCGCCGACTGGTGAAACACGTCGAGCGAGTCGCCGCCTTGAGAAATCACCTCGCCGCGATAGGCCAGCAGATTGCCCGGCACCGCGTTGCCACGGGCCGCAGAGCGACCGACGATGCGACCGTCGGCCAGATCGATCTCCAGCACCTCGGGAGTATCGAGCGGCAGAAAGAACCTGTTCCCCGTGAGCATGCCACGACCACTCGGGCTGCCATGATCGGCCCCAAGGGGACGCTGCCACAGGGCGCGTCCGGTCTTTAGATCGAGAGCCTCCAGGGACCGCCGGCCGACGACGATGGCCCGGCCATCGACCACGCCGGCGACATAGAGCCGATTCTTGCGCGGCAGCCGCCAGGCCGTCGTGCCGCGTCGGAGGTCGAGACAGTGCAGTTCCTGAGACTCTCCCGGCGTCAGCAGCACGCGGCCCCCCGATAGGATCGGCGCGGAATCGAGCCAGCGGCCCATGCGTGGCTCGCGGGCACCGTCCCCGCCAAAACCCTGCCCGCCGAAGCCGTTCCGCGGCACTCGAATCCCGTTGGGGAGCACTGTCATGTCTGCCTGACGGGGCTGCGGATATTCGTGCGCCCAGAGGAGCGTGCGGGTCGCGAGATCGACGGCGACCACGGCTCCGGCGCCGGTCGGGCAAACGAGCACCCCCTCGGCCAAGGCGGGGGACAGACCGGCAAGCCGCCGGGCATGACTTTCGCGACTGTCGATCGCCCGCTCCTCATCGACCTCGGCGAAGGGCTGCGACCACTCCAATCGACCCGTGCCCGCATCGAGCACGTCCAGCCGAATCTCACCCTTCTCCTCCACGAGCACGAGCAGCTGTTCCCCTACGGGCAGTGGAGCACCGAGATACCAGGCAGCAGCCTGGAGTCCCGCGTCCTTCCCTGAAACACCCCGAGCCGGCAGCCGCCACCGCAGGGTTCCACGATCGGCAACATCGTAGGCGGAGAGCGTGTTGCCTTCCCGCCAGCCCACAGCCCCACGCATGCCCATGCCCTGCATTCCAGGCCGGAAGTTCATGCCCACGGCCTGCGGCGACGCAATGGCATCGGGATGGCTCTCGATTACGAACACGAGCCGACCGTCGCTTGCCATCGTTCCGCTGGTGGCATCATCGAAGACACTCGTGAACGAACCGCTCGCGTCACCGTCGGCGGTTTCGCCACCGCCGTCTGCACCGGCCGCGGCGGCCTGCAGCGGCAGCGATCCCGGCCCGTTCTGCAGCCACACCCGTTTGCCCGTCTCGAAATCGATTGCCAGCAGGCCCATCGTGGTGCGGACCAGGATCATGCCATTCACCGCCAGAGGCGTGCCGGCCGGAAGCACGGCGAGTTCCTGCTCGGCCCGGAGTCGCCGCTGAGACTCGAGCAGCCGCGATTCTTCGGGGTGACGGGACAGAGGCACGCGGTACCGCGGCGCCAACAGCGGACACGACGCCACCGCGACCCCGTTGCGGGCGGGATCACCGCGGTGCATCGCCCATTCTCCGGCATGGCTGCCGAGCCTGTTTTTCGGTTCGCCGACGAGCGACGTCAGCCAGGCGAGACCGCCGCCTGCCGGAAACGAAACCGTGACATCCTTGCCCGCGATACGAACCACGTTCCTGCCGCTGGCACGGGCCTGCTCCAGAATCGCCGCAGCCGCCACGCGGTCCCCTGCCCGGAACCACGCGATGGCCCTCATGATCGAGAGCGTGGGCTCGAAGGCAACGCCACCGTCGACCGCCGCCAGCCGATCGAGCCAGGCTGCCGCCGCCAACGGCTGGCTCGCCTCGAGCGCATCGATCGCGGCCAGCAGCGTGGCCCGGTATCCAGCCGGCGTATGAAACCATCGTCGGGCAACGGCCACGATGCCAGCTGTGTCGTTCGACGCCACGGCCTTTTCGAGCATCCGGTCGGCCCGGGCCCGAAACTGGAGTTCGTAGGCCTCGCGGCCGGGCTTCTCGAGCGATCCGATCAGCCGATTGGTTTCAGACTTGATGCTTTGCCATGTTCGCTGGTGGCGGTCTTCACGAAAGAAGCAGTCGCGGTCCGCGGCAAGAATCTCGTCGAACAGCGTCGCCGCGTCGCTCCACCGTTGGTCGGCGACGAGTCGTCGCCCGCGATCAAGCTGCCGTTCCCGCAGCCGATCGCCGGGAAATCCGATGCCTCCTTCGCCCTCGGCTTCCCCAGCATCTGCTTCCTCGCCCTCGGCTTGCTCGGTTTCGGCTTCCTCAGCATCTGCCGCGTCGTCGACATCCACCGGCACCGCGGCATCGTCGGCCCTTCCGTGGAAGCCACTACCGCCGAGGCCAACCGCCAACAGGCCGCCGATCAGCACTGCTCCGGCCCGCGGAGAGATGCGAACAGACCAAAGCCAACAGAACGCTATCGGGCGCATGAGGCGGGCCCCAAAAAGGACAGTCACTCCACTCGCAAACAACCGCCTTACGACCAGCACCGCACCGCCGACGGATGGGCCGCCAGCAATCGAAATTTACAGCTGGAACGATTCGCCTGCCCGCCGGCCGAGACGGCCACTCCGCCCCTGGGAACGGGCCGGAACCGCTGCCGCAGCCATCGTATCACACCGCCTACGAATTCAGCTGGAACGCCGGTTGCCACGGAGGAAAAACGTCAAAAACGGCGTTTTTCGTGCAGGAAGAGGGGCGAAACGACGATTTTCCGGGCCTGAAACGATATTTTTGGGTTGCATTTTCATTCCGAGAGTCTCTAATCGGCCTCGCTTTCGGCACGTTTGCCGGGCTTCGGTTCGCGGTGGGGAACTACCGCACACAATTTTTTGGCTTTTTGGAGGTAATGGCGATGGCGAAGAAGTCGGGTAGCAAGCCGATGACGAAGACTGAAATCATGCGGAGCATCTCCGAGACAACCGGTCTTCAGAAGAAGGACGTGGTCGCGGTGATGGAGGCACTCACGGACGAAATTCAGAAGGCCCTCAAGGGTCAGGGCATCGGGGTGTTTTCGATCCCGGGTCTCGTGAAGATCGAGCGTCGCAAGGTTCCCGCTCGCCCGGCTCAGAAGGGTGTCAAGAACCCCTTCACCGGCGAACTGCAGGATCGGCCTGCGAAGCCGGCGAGCGTGAAGGTTCGCGTGCGGGCCCTCAAGAACCTGAAGGCCATGGTGAGCTGAGCCGTAGTCAGCCGACCCAAGCCTGATGTGGCCGCTGTTCGACAGCACGCCGCAATCAAAACTGACGGGCGGTGCCTTCAATGGCACCGCCCGTTTTTTTGCTTTTGGGAGGGAATTTTTCGGCAAACGGCGGCGCTCAGCCGCCGGTGCACATCAGCAGGTGGCTCGTCCAGTGACGACCCGTGAAACCAGATGGCCGGCGATTGCATCCCGTCGACAGCGAACGGTCCGGGGCGTGGCCACGAGCATCGGCTGCGATGTCCGCCGCGGGGCCCTTCACCATCTGGTGCACCCCGGTCTCGTAATACCACCGATAGTGGGAATGGACGGACTTGAGCAGCGTTCCCGCCTCGACTCGATAGCCTTGCATGTCGCGCCGACGGCTCGGCCCGGCGTTCAGATAGCCGAGTCGGGCTTCCGGCGGGCTGACGCCAAATTCCCGGCAGACCTGCACCAGCGCGGGCTCGAGCGCATCAAAGTCGAGCAGACGCGTGTTGGCTGCTGCCGGCCCGTGCACGTCAAAAAAAGATTCGTAGCTTGGAAGGCCGCCGTCACCGACGGCCATCGCCAGAAACTTTCGGAAATTGCCGGTCGTGGCGGTCTGGATCAAGGGGACCGTCGGCTTTTGCTTGAAATCGTAGCGATTCCAATATTCAAACAGCGACACGAGCATCTCGAAGGGCTCTCGGACCACCCCGATGATGCGGGCGCCGCAGGATCGTCCATCTGGCGTATCGAACGCATGGCTGCCACCCGTCCAGCGTGCTATCGCGCGGGCGATCCTTCTCAACGGCCGCCGGCGGGACTCTTCTTCACGGCGTTGCACCAGCCCTAGCCGCACGAGCGACTCCCGGACGGGAAGGTGGTTCACGTCGTAGAGGGGGTGCTGTTCGACCAGTCGCGCATCCGGGAAGACATCCCGAAACCATTGCGTGAGAGAATGCCCGGCTGTTTTCGGATAGTGGGCGAATCCTATGTTCATGGACTGGCTGTACAGCATGGTTGCACCAGAATGGCGGCGGCTCCCGAGATCGGCTCCCCGCCAGTTTTTTGCCCCCGAGCCGGTCTGCACCAAAGCCGACCGTGTTCAAACCGTCTCATCGGCTGCCAACGACAGCCAGGATGAGAAAATATGACGGTTCCACAGGCTTTCCGCCCTCTGCCCACGCAACATGGGAATCCGTGCCGTAGCGGACACGTGGCTTTCGTCTCCCGTGCCATTGGCGGAGGTCGACCTGAGGCAAAACGCCGCGCGGGTTGCAGAGTTGCTCAGGCCCGCTCCGTGAACACCGCCCAAGACGGGGCGGAAGTGTTGGCATGCGGCTTGCATGCCATTTGCTTCGAGTTGGCGGCTCGAGATGGTGTGGCTTCCGGTTGGTGGCTCGAGGTCGAGCCAGAGCCCCGAAGCCTTCAGCAGCGGTTTCCGAAAAGCACACGCCGAGGGGATTCCCATGCCACCCCAACGACGTCACAACCGGTCGCGACGCCCGAACCAGCTGTCGTTCGAGACCTGCGAACCCCGCTTCATGATGGCGTCCGCCGGGCATATGGCGGTCGGCATGAACCTCGAGAACGTGGTCGACTGGTCCCCCGCCTGGACGTTCACCGACGCATTTCAGGCATCGAGGCCGTGGATTGCCCAGGCTTTCAACACCGAAACCTGGGACACCTCGTGGGACCCTGCCGACGCCCCTCCCTTGGCCCTCGATTCGCGAGGCAATCCCACGGCGCTCACCACCTGGAAGAACGCCGCAGGACAAGCGATGCAGCAGATGGCCGGCACTCTGATGTTTCGCGGGCTCGCTGGCGGCTATGCCGGTGGTGCGTATCGGGCAGAATGGGACGGCGTTGGAACGGTCACCTTCGGCTTCGATGCCAGGACGCTCGCCACCGGCAAGACTGCCGCCGGCCGAAACTATGCCGACCTACAGGTCAGTCCCAGCGACAACGGGATCTTCCTGCGGATAGACGCCACCAGTCCATCCGATCCAGTGCGGAACTTCAACGTCTGGATGCCCGATTGGCAGGGCCAGCGATTCGCAGGCCAGCGGTGGCAACCGGGCGCTGCATTCTCGCCGTTCCATCCGCTCTTCCTCCAACGGCTCGATCCCTTTCACACGATCCGCTTCATGGGGATGCAGGAAACAAACTCCTCCGACATCCGCACCTGGGCAGACCGCCGCGACGCGTCCGACATCCGCCAGGGCTCGGGGCCCGGTGGCACTCCGAGCGAGCCGGTCGTCAACGGACTGTCGGTCGAATACATGGTGCAACTCGCCAACGACCTCGACGCCAACGCGTGGTTCAACATGCCGCACATGGCAGACGACGGCTTTGTGCGAAATTTTGCGACCTACGTCCGCGATCACCTGAAACCGGGGCTCACGGCATACGTCGAATGGTCGAACGAGATCTGGAACTTCGGCTGGGGGTTCGAGGCTTCACAGTGGGTGTTGGAGCAGACCGCCCTGCCGGCAAACGCTGGGCTCGACAACTGGCAGGTCGCCGGCCGCGAGGCGAAGCGCGATCTCGACATCTGGTCCGACGTTTTTGCCGGGCAGACCAGCCGTCTCGTGCGCGTCGCCGCCGGCTGGGCTGCCGTCGACTGGGTGACCAATCGGGTCGTCGAGAGCATGGCGGGATCATTCGATGCGATCGCCATCGCCCCCTACATCACGCCCACCGACGCGCAGCGGGCGGGCTATACATCGGCCACGACGGTCGATCGTGTGATCGCCGACACCCGTACAAACGTCGCGACCTCGCTCGAATGGGTCGGCAACCATGCGCGGCTGGCTCAGGAATGGCAGACCCGTCTGGGACGGCCGATCCA
>JBIIMX010000380.1:0-3793 GCA_044337765.1 Pirellulales bacterium
ATGCCTGCGTGCTTTTTGGCTGCCCGATGCGGGTCACTTCCCAGGAGCCGGCACCCATCTGAAATCAGCAAAGAGCACCTTCGTCAGGTCCGAACCCGTCTTCGGCTTGAGCTGCATGCCGCCCACCGCTGACCAGTCCTTCATCGGCTTCTGGTCGAATGTGCTCGTAAGCCGATCTGCCGGCACCACCATCTCCTGCCACTCGTCAGACGCCGTGATCTGGAGCGTGACGGCATACTGGCCGTGGTCGCCACCCGAGAGGATCACCGTCTGCGGCTCCGTGCAGTGGAACTTGAAGCCAAGCGATGCTCCCGCCGGCGCCCGCCACTTGGGGTCATAGAGCTGCTCGGTGCCCGATCCCCGCTGGTTGTCGGTGCACCGAAACCCCTTGATCCCCTTGGGTCCCTCGACCTCGGCCACGTTCGTCCACGCGCCATGGCTGCTGCTGGCGATTCCCTCGGACGGCTTGTCCGTCGCCTTGGCATTTCCGAGCTTCGCTGGAACCACTGCGTTGAACTCGGTCGAGACCACGATCGTGTTGTCGTAGGTGATGTTCGCGTAGGTGAAGACGTAATCTTCCACGTTCAGCACCGGCAGCGAGGCCATCCAGCCGTCTCCCTGCCGCACCGCCGCGGCGTCCCGCCAGGAGCGGTTGAAACTGCAAGGGTTTTTCAGCGCGTAGAAGATCTCCACCTTTTGCACGCGCTCCGGCGACGCCGGCGTCACAACGAGTTGCGGAACACCCTCCGCATCGAGGCTCAGCTCCGAACGCGGATGGTCTGGCCAGGCTATCTCCTTACCCAGCACGTATTTCTCCAGCCAGAGCTTCGCATCCTGGCCGACCTTGTCGGTGTCGTGATGGCCGCGGGCCTGGATCGCGAACGCCCAAGGCACTCCCGGCTTGAACCGCTTGAAGCTCTCGAGACCACGCTCGTGGCCGCCGTGATGGTCGTTGGAGCCATTGAGAAAAAGCGTCGCCGCGGTAATGGCGGGCACGTAGGCCTCTGGTGCCACTGCGGCAAGAAAAATCTCCTCGCCGGAGGTCTTCGGCGGCTCGACAGAGGGGACGCTGTACATCCACACCTGCTTCGACCGGTAGTACTCGTTCCAGCCGATGCCAAAGTAGGCCACGATCGCCTTCACCCTCGGGTCGGTACCGAGCGGCCACATCAGCGTGCCGCCATACGAATACCCCTGCGCCCCCAGCCGCGACCGATCCACCTCCTTCTGCTTCTCGAGGTAGCTGAGCACGCGTCGCTCGATCGCATACCAGATGTAGTCGGAGGTCTGCCGCGGGTCGGTGATCGGCTTGCCGTCGAGGGTCTGGCTGTTCACTGGCCCGCAGACGTTGCGGTCCATATTTCCATGCCGAAGAGCCTCGGGGTATTTCGTGTAGTGCTTGCGGTCGCCCGTCTTGCCGCAGTAGTCGAACGACATCACCGCCCAGCCGTCGTTCACATAGCCCTGTGGGATCGACGCAGCCCCCATCCAGCCATGAACGTTCAACAGCCCCGGAGCCTTCTCTGCGCCTGCCTTGACCTCGTAGAGGCAATAGACGCGGATTTCCTGTCCGAGCACATACGCCGATATGTACGTCTCTCGGGAATGCACGCCGTCCTTGGTGGCCTCTGCGATGATTTCCTCGAAGAAATCCCCGGCGTCGGGGTCGAAATCGGCCCAGAGCTGCTGCGGCGTGTCGAGCGGCCGGTCAGCAGCAAAAGCCTGCCCGCCAACCACGATCGAGAACGCAAGACACGCGTGAAGGAAATTCTTCATTACAGTGGCGGGCCTTTCCAAGAGCAGAACGGACTGAAAGCATGGGTTGCCGCCATGCAATGAGCAAACTCTAGCGAGAGTCCGCCGAGGGCCGAAGCGGAACGGAGCCGGCCGATATGCCGGGTGCAGCGATTGAAAACTCGCCGCAACGCGGAGCGCGGGATGCACCCATTCCTGAATCAGCCCTCACCCAGGAAATTCGGTCGCAGGCGATAGCTGCCCGAATCGAGCCGCTTGAGGATGCCGACCAGTTGGCCCGCGGCATCGATGGCGGCGACCGCGGCCGCGGTGCTTTCGGGAAACTGCACGAGTCCGCCGCGAACGGCCGTCGCCAGCACTGGGTCTGCGAGCAGGGACTTCTCCAGATGCTCGACCGCGGCCGTGGCGGGCATGAGCGCGGCCCGGGCGGTCGCCGGCCCGATCGCATCGAGCGCGAGGCTTGCACGGAGGGCGAAGGGCCCGACCGCCGTTCGCACGAGCGACTCCATCACCGCCTTCGTGCCCAGACTCTCCGCAAGGTCGCGGCCGAGCGCCCGAACGAAGGTGCCTGACGAACATTCAATTTCGACCGTCAGCCGCGGCCACTCGTAGCTCGTGATGTCGAGCCTCGCGATCCGCACGGGCTTTGATTCAAGTACGACTGGGCGGCCCTTCCGTGCGAGCCGATAGGCCCGCTTGCCGTCCACATGCACCGCTGAATAGTCGCAGGGCCGCTGCAGGATATCGCCGCGGAAGGCTGCCGCCGCAGCCTCGATCTCGGCGGCAGCAGGACGGGCGGGATCGTCCTCCTCTTCGATCGGCGTCTCGAAATCGTCCGAAGGGCTCGACCGCCCCAGCAGAAAGGTCGCGGCGTAGTGCTTGGGAAGCTCGTGGAGATAGTCGACGAGCTTCGTCGCGTGGCCGACGCAGACGACGACCACACCGCTGGCGAGCGGATCGAGCGTGCCCGCATGGCCGACCGATTTCATGCCAAGGGCCCGCGCCACCACATCGACGACGTGCCGCGATGAAACGCCGACAGGCTTGTCAACCGGGATCACACCCGTGAATGGGAAACGCATACAACTCCGCGATCTCTTCAGGACTTTTTCCGGTCACCCGCAGCCGTTCACGCAGCCGCGTTGAATCGTCCACCGCCCCCGCCACGAGCCTGTCGAACTTCAGGCCCACGACAGCGGCCGTGCGGCCCGCATCGGAACGGGCATGCCCGAGCGGATACCGAACGAGTCCACCCCCCAGAGCCCCGGGCGACGCATGCTCGATCTCGACGCTCGTGGGTATGCCATCGGGATACAACGCGTCGTATTCGGGGCCGCCGTGCTCGATGACGATCCGATCGATGAGCCCGCGGACTTCGGGGTCGGCGATCGCCTCTTCGGAATAGTCCTCCGGCAAGAGCATCGTCGACTCCCAGCCGACAGTCTCTCCCGCGGCTGCCGAAGCCCGCGCTTTGAGCAGCGTCTTGGCAAGAATGTAGGGCAGCGAGTGATCGGCAGACTGCCGCGTGGTGGGCGTCCGCTTCGCCGGATCGGCGATGATCGAATAGGCGGGCTCGTAGATCTTCACGCGGATGGCACGGATGCGGCCGAGGTCGAGTGCCACCTCGGGCCGGGCTGCACACGTATCGACGATCGCCTGAATCGCGGCCGCAGACTGGTGCTCATAGAGCCCCAGCTTGAAATGCATGGCGTGGATCGCGAAGGCATCGCCACTCGCGCCGAGTTCGAGGTCGAACGGGCTGCATCCATCCGAACAGGGCTCGTTGAGTCGATAGATCGCCAGCGGATTGCGAAACACGTCCCGCGGTCCCAGAAATCCGGCAAGCGCCCGCCGCGCGGACATCACGGCCACCTCAGCCGAGAGCGCTGCCGACGCTCCCTTACTGTCGGAAAGCTGGTGGCCGGCCCGGATCGCCCGAAAGGGCACATAATGCGCGACCACCATCCCGATCGCTGATTCGATCTGATCGACCGTGCCCCCCAACGCCGCGGCATACGCGGCCGTGCAGGCGACGGCA
>JBIIMX010000381.1:0-3792 GCA_044337765.1 Pirellulales bacterium
GGCGGCAGCCTCGAAGACCGCGCGTGCCTGCATCTCCGAGATCTCGGGATAACTGACACCGAGGCGGCAGCCACGATGGCCAAGCATCGGATTGAACTCGTGCAGGGCGTGCACGCGGGCCTTCACCGTCTCGACGGGCAGCTTGAGCTTTTTCGCCAGGTCGGCCTGGGCCTTCTCGTCGTGCGGCACGAATTCATGCAAGGGCGGGTCGAGGAAGCGGATCGTGGCCGGCCGGCCATCGAGAGCCTTGAAGATGCCTTCGAAGTCATCCCGCTGATACGGAAGCAGCTTGGCAAGCGCCTGGCGACGGTCGTCCTCGTTCTCCGCGAGAATCATCTCCCGCATCGCGTCGATCCGGTCGCCCTCGAAGAACATGTGCTCGGTCCGCGTCAGGCCGATGCCTTCGGCACCGAATGCGATCGCGTGACGGACCTGCTCCGGCGTGTCGGCGTTCGTCCGCAGCCCGAGCTTTCGGTGCTTGTCGGCGAGCTTCATGATGAAGTCGTAATACTGGAACACCTCCGAGTCGGCAGGCTTCATGGTTTTCGCGATCAGCACCTGCTTGAGCTCGCTGTCGGCGGTCTTGATGGCACCGGCGAAGACCTCGCCGGTCGAGCCGTTGATCGAGATCGCGTCGCCTTCCTTGAGCTTCTGACCGGCACAAGTCAGCGTGCCCTTCGCGTAGTCGATCTGCACGGCACCGGCTCCGGCGACGCACACCTTGCCCATCTGCCGGGCAACGAGCGCCGCGTGGCTCGACACGCCGCCACGGCTGGTGAGGATGCCCTCGGCGGCGATCATGCCGCGAAGATCCTCCGGGCTCGTCTCGACGCGGGCGAGCACCACCTTGATCCCCTTGTTGGCCAGTTCCTCGGCCTTGGCGGCCGTGAACACCAGCTGGCCCGTGGCGGCACCCGGGCCGGCGGGCAGGCCGGTCGTCAGGACGCGGCTGCTCTTCTTGGCGGCTGCGTAGTCGGCTCGATCGAAGATCGGGGCCAGGAGCTGCGACAGCGCGTCGGGGTCGGCCGACTGGATCGCATGCTCGGGTGACATCAGCTTCTGCTTCACCATGTCGTGGGCGATCTTCACGTAGGCGAGGGCCGTCCGCTTGCCATGCCGCGTCTGCAGCATGTAGAGCTTCTTCTTCTCGACCGTGAACTCGAAGTCCTGCACGTCGCCGAACTTCTTCTCCAGCGTCTGGCGGACCTTCTCCAGCTCCTTGTAGGTGCCGGAGAACATCGGCTCGTGCTTCATCTCGGCCACGGGCTTGGGCGTCCGCACGCCGGCGACGACGTCCTCACCCTGGGCGTTGACCAGATACTCGCCGTAGAAAGTGTCCTCGCCAGTGGCCGGATCGCGGGTGAAGGCCACGCCGGTCGCGCAGTCGTCTCCCATGTTGCCAAACACCATGCTCTGCACGTTGACGGCGGTGCCCCACTCGTCGGGGATCTTGTACTTGCGGCGGTAGATGATCGCCCGTTCGTTCATCCAGCTGCCGAAGACGGCGCCGACGGCGCCCATCAGTTGCTCGAACGGCTCCTGCGGAAAGCCCTTGCCAGTCCGCTGCTTGATGAGCGTGAGGTACCGCTTGATCAGTTCGCGGAGGTGCTCTTCGGTGAGGTCGGTGTCGTTGTGGATGCCGAGTTGGTGCTTGAGCCCCTCCATCGTCTCTTCGAAGGGATCGTGCTCGTTCTCGTGCCGCTTCTGCACGCCCATCACCACGTCGCCGTACATCTGGATGAAGCGGCGGTAAGAGTCGTAGGCAAACCGCGGATTACCGGTGGCGGCGGCGAGCCCTTTCACGGTCTCGTCGTTGAGACCCAGATTGAGAATCGTGTCCATCATGCCCGGCATGCTGTCACGGGCACCGGAGCGAACGCTCACGAGGAGGGCGTTCTTGGGGTCACCGAACTTTTTGCCCGTCTCCTTTTCCATGAGCTTCATGGCGGAGGCGACCTCGTCCTCGAGGCCCTTCGGGAACTTCTTGCCGTGGGTGTAGTAGTCGATGCAGACCTGGGTCGTGATCGTGAACCCCGGGGGCACGGGCAGGCCAATCTTGGTCATCTGGGCCAGATTCGCACCCTTGCCGCCGAGCAGCGGCTTCATCGTGCCATCGCCGTCGCACTTCTTCGCCCCGAAGTAATAGATCATCTTGCCCGGCTTACCGCTCTGCTTCCCGCTTTTGGTGGTCGCAGGCTTGGAGGACTTCTTTCCGAGAGTGGTGGCCATGGGCTGGTCGAAACCTTTCGTAACGGGGAAGACGGAACGGCGAATCGGGAGCGAAGCCCGCTGTTTTGACGGGCAATCCGCCAGAATCTAGTGGCGCGGGCGGGTAGCGTCAACGAGCGAATCGCCCGGGCCTTCCCCGACCACCGAAGGCTATAATGGAGGGCGTCTATCACGTGATTCCCCATTCCAGCGTGAATTGTTCTGCCATGCCGTTCTCCCCCCAGGCGTCGGACCGATCGCCAACGGGCCTCGTTTGGGCCCTGCTGGCCGGGTGGGGGTTCTTGTCGGCGGGGGGGCTGGCGGCCGCCCACGGCGCCGAAAAATCCCCCGACTTCACCCGCGACATTCGTCCGATCCTCTCACGCAACTGCTTTGCCTGCCATGGTCCCGATGAGCACGACCGCCGCGGCGGCCTCCGGCTCGACGACAGGGAGGCGGCGATCGCCGAACTCGACAGCGGTGCCCGCGCCATCGTGCCCGGCCGACCCGACGAGAGCGAACTCGTCGCGCGCATCCACGAGACCGATGCCGACACGATGATGCCCCCTCCGGAGAGCAACCACGTGCTTTCGCCGGTCCAGAAGGAGACGCTCGCCAGGTGGGTCGCCGCAGGCGCACCATATTCACCGCACTGGGCCTTCGTGAGGCCCGACGATCACGCACCGCCGGCAATCCGCCGGGTGGATTGGCCGATCAACTGGATCGACCGATTCGTGCTCGGACGCATCGAGAGCGAGGGCCTTGAACCGGCTCCCGACACCGATCCGGTCACCCTCGTCCGTCGGCTCACCTTCGACCTCACGGGCCTGCCACCGACTCCGGAGGAGGTCCGGGGCTATCTCGCCGACTCGAGCACCGATCGGTACGAAAAGCTCGTCTCGCGGCTGATGGCCTCACCGCGTCATGCCGAGCGGATGGCCGCCTGGTGGCTCGATCTCGTGCGCTACGCCGACACGGTCGGCTATCACGGCGATCAGGATCACAGCATCTCGCCCTATCGCGACTGGGTGATCTGGGCCTTCCATGAGAACGTTCCCTTCGATCGGTTCACGGTGCTGCAACTGGCGGGTGATCTCGTCGGCCCGGCCGGCAGTGAGCACTCCGACGATCCCGTGCTGGCGAGTGCCTACAACAGGCTTCTCCAGACCACGCATGAGGGCGGACTGCAGCTGAAGGAGTATCGCGCGATCTATCAGGCCGACCGCATCCGCAACGTGTCGGGGGTGTGGATGGGGGCTACTGTCGGCTGCGCCCAGTGCCATGACCACAAATACGATCCATACACGGCGAAGGATTTCTACACACTCGGCAGCTTCTTCGCGGACATCGACGACGAAAGACACATGGAGAAGGGGGGCTTCGGAGGCCAAAACCTCAACGCCCTGCCCACGAAGCGGGATCCTGAAGAAACGCTCGTCGGGCCTTTCGACCGGGACCGGGCCGCCGAACTCGACGCCCGGATGCACTCCCTCGCAGCCCAACTGCCGCCGCTCGTCCTCCCGCCGCTGGCGCAGCCGCAGGAGCCCGAGCCGGAGATCGTGGTCGCCAGACGGCTCGAACTCG
>JBIIMX010000382.1:0-3784 GCA_044337765.1 Pirellulales bacterium
TCTCGTGCGGGGCTCCACGGCCGTGCCGGCCGCCCTCTGGTCGCTGGCGGCATGCCTCGCCTTGGCTGCAGAGATGGGAGCCCGCGCGGCCGGCGGACTGGCGGGGACCTCTGCAGTGGCCGCTCGCCTGGCGGTGGTGTCGCTCGCGCTCTGCCCGGCGATGTCGCTGCTGGGCGCGAAGCGACCGCAGCACGGTGTGTGGCAACTGATTGTGGCGACGCTGGCCGTCGTGCTCGCGATGCCGGCGGCCTCCGCACTGCTCGTCCGGCCGGGCAGCCTTCCCGGTGTGCACCTGCTCGAGCGGTGTTTCATGCCGCTGCTCGTGCTTGTCGGCTGGATGAATTTCGCCGGCACGCGGCGGGCTGCCGCGGTGACTTCCGTCGCGGCCGCGCAGCTGCTGCTGATGCGGGGTTTTCTGCCCGGCGTGTCCATGGATGGGTCATGGAACGCGGCAACGTCGGGCGGCATCGACCTGCTGGCCGGGGTTCTGCTCGTGTTCGGCACGCTGCTGGCGGCGGTGCAGGCCTGCGCGAGCCCGTCCAGACGCATGCTTCCGGGCGAACGGGGGCCCGCGTCTGGAGACACGCCGGGCCAAACCGTCGCCTCCCTTGTGAATCCGACCTTCCTTGCGTTGCGGGAGACATTGGGCGCCGCCTGGAGCCTGCGGATCGCCGACCGATTCGACACCATCGCTGCTGCCCGTGGCTGGCCCTGCCGGCTCCGGTTCGGCGGGCTCGAGAGCGGCGGCGATCCCTGCGACACGTTCTGGCATCGCGATGCCCTGCGGGCATTCCGGGCGCTTGCGAGGCGGTTTGTCTCGGACGCATGGCTCGCCCGGCATGGCTGGCGGCAGATCGATTCGTAAGCGATGACGCAGCCTACGGTGCGTGTCGAGCGGCATGTTTTGGCGGCCTCTTTGGCGGCCTCTTTGGCGGCCTCTTTGGCGGCTTTGTAGCCTGCGTTAACTTTTTGGATTTTTCGGCGGGTGCGGTGTGTGTCTTCTGGAAAAACAGGCGTACCGCCTTGCCAAGCATGGCCCCCGCCGGAGGAGGGCGGTAGACTATCGGGCCACCACGTGTTCCGCAGCCGCGCGGCTACGGGATGTTCGCTGGGGTTTCAAAAGCTTTTTTCAGGAGCGTTCCATGGCTGAAGAGTCCCGTCCCGCCGAGCCCATGCCCGTGCCAGTCGATGAGTCGCACATCGTCGCCACCTATGCGAACTTCTGCCGTGTCACCGGCACCCCGGAGGAGTTGATCGTCGACTTCGGGCTCAATAAGCAGGTGGCAGGCACGTCGCCCGACACCATCCAGCTCACGCAGCGGATCATCGTCAACTTTTTCACCGCGAAGCGGCTGGCGGCGGCGTTGGCGATGGCGGTTGCCCGCCACGAGCAGGCCTTCGGCGTGCTGGAAACAGACGTTCAGCGTCGCATTGTGCACCAGCCGACCTCCAGGGCATGAAGCGTGAGACGGGTCGGCTATGATCGGGTGAACGGTACGTAGAGTGAACCGATCATGGGCCGGCTCATCCACCTGGTCAGAGTTGACGTCCGATGACGCACGAACGCGAACGGGGCTGAGCTGAATCCAGATGAGCATCGACGAGTCGGTGGAGATAGAGCGGGCACGCAGCCAGATCCGGGCGCTTGTCGCCGAGATCGAGCAGCTCGCGCGAAGTGACGCGGCCGAGGCCGAGTTCTTCCGCGGGCTGCTCGAGCGGGTGCTCGTGGCCATGGAGGCGGTGGCCGGACTTGTCTGGCTCGTGGGCGAGGGTGGCCGGGTCGAGCCAATCTGCCACGCCGGCGTCGAACACACCGGCATCGCGGCCACGCCTGAGACACAGGCCGCCCACGGGGCCATGGTGCAGGCCCTCGTGCAGAGCCCCACGGGCCTGCTCGTGCCGCCGCACTCCGAACTGGGCGCGGGCGGGGCCGCCGGCGGCACGGTCGCCGCCAACGACTCGGGGCTCCTTGTGATCGCGGCGCCGATCGACCGGGGCGGCGTCCGTGCCGGCCTGATCGAGGTGTTTCACCAGCAGAATCTGCCCGACGTTGAGCGGGGCTATCTGACGTTTCTCGAGCAGGTGTCGGCTGTGGCCGGCGACTATCTCGACAGGCGTCAACTCAAGACGCTCGACACCCAGCAGACCGCGCTCACGCAGGTGGAACGGTTCAGCCGAGCCGTGCACGAATCGCTCGATCCCGTGGCCACGGCTTTCGTGCTCGCCAACGAGGCGCGGCGGATCATCGGCTGCGACCGGGTGAGCGTGCTCGTTCGGCGGCGGCGGAAGATGCGGCTCGAGGCGGTCAGCGGCCAGGAATCGGTGGAGCGACGGGCCTCTGCCGTGCAGGCGATCGAGTCGCTCGTCCGCGTCGTAGCGACGGCTGGCGATCCCCTCTGGCATCCTGACCCGGCCCGGGAGCTGCCGCCGCAGATCGAGGAAGAGCTGGAGCACTACATCGACGAATCCCACGCCACGGCTCTGGCGATCATTCCGCTCGAGAAGCCTCGGCCCACGCCGGTGGTGAAGCCGGGCGGTGTCGATGCGGTGGCGGTGGCGAAGGCGGAGGCGGCCCCGCGGACGGCACCGGAGCCGATCGGTGCGATCGTCGTCGAGTGGTTTTCGTCGAGCAGCTTCGATGCCGGCAAGAAAGCCCGTGTCGATCTCGTCGCCGAGCATGGCAAAGTGGCGATCGCGAATGCCCTCACCCATACCGGATTGCCGTTCTACGGGCTGATCGATCTGATGGGAAAATCGCGGGTGCTGACGACGGCCCGAAATCTGCCGAGGACGGTGCTGGCGGCCGTATCCACACTGGCGGCGCTGTTGGCATTGGTTCTCATACCGGCTGAACTGCGGCTGGAGGGCAAAGGCACGCTCGAACCGGTCCATCGTCGCGATGTCTTCGCGGGCATCGACGGGGTGGTGGAGAAGCTGGAGTCGGGCCTCGAGCATGGTGCCGGCGTCAAGCAGGGACAACTGTTGGCAACGCTCCGCAATACCGACCTCGAGGTCGCGCTCACCGACGTGCTCGGCCGCAAGGCATCGAGCGAAGAACAGCTCGTTGCCACGCGGCGGGCGCTCCTGGAGGACAAGAAGATCTCGGCCGACGAGAAGACCCGGCTGGCCGGGCGGGCGGCCCAGCTGCAGCGGGAGATCGAAAGCCTCGAGCAGCAGCGGAAGCTCTACGACACGAAAAAGCTTGATCTCGAGGTCCGCAGCCCGATCGATGGCGTGATCGTGACCTGGCAGGTTCGCGACCGGCTGACGCTCCGCCCCGTGGAGAAGGGGCAGTCGCTGATGAGCGTCGCTGACAAGACGGGCCCCTGGGAGCTGGAAGTGCACATGCCGGACGACCGGCTCGGCCACATCAACCGGGCGGTCCTCGCCGCGAAGCAGGCAGGCCGCGAACTGAAGGTGGATTACATCCTGGCAACCGATCCGGGCACCCGGCACTACGGGGTGGTGAAGGAGATCCACGAACAGGCGGAGGTGCGGGGCGAGGCGGGCAACACGGTGCTGGTACGGGTGACGATCGACCCGGAGCGGCACGAGAAGGAAGAGTTGGGCGCCGGCGCGACGGTCACCGCCCGGATTGCCTGTGGCAAGCGGCCGCTCGGGTATGTCTGGTTCCACGACGTGCTGGCGTTCATTCAATCGCAAATCCTGTTCCGACTCTGGTAGGGAGCCTTCATGCCACCGTTTCGCACTGTTTGTAGGAGGCCCGGAGCCCCACGCGTTTGCCTTGATGGCGACCGAGGTCCGTCCCGGCGCGTTCGCCTCG
>JBIIMX010000383.1:0-3772 GCA_044337765.1 Pirellulales bacterium
ATCACCTGCCCTCCGCAGCGACCTCCGGTGTTGACCCAGCCGATGGCGTTCACAGGGTCGCCAGCCGGCCCGCCCACGCGAAGCTTGGTCGGTATGCCGAATGCGATGAAGCCGTGCATCACTTCCCAGGGCGTGTGCTGGGCCGTGTTCAGTGGACGCCGCTGGTAGGCGGCGAGCGTCTGGGCGATGCGTGCCCGCAGCCTCGTGAAGCGAGGTGTGGCCGGGGCAGCCATAGCGGTAGCGTTCGCAGCGGCTGGCTTGGCGGCCGTGGGCAGGCCCGGGCTGCCGGATTGCGTGGGCCGCTTGGGAGGAACGGCGATCGATGCCGTCGCTGACGAAGCCCTGGCGGCGGTTCGGGGCGGGCGGTCAGCCGCCACCTTGAATGCCGGATCGGCGGCTGAGGTGACCACCTTCTCGGCTGCGACCTTCAGAGCAGAGGCGAAGGCGACTGTTTCGTCCCAGGTCGGAGCCCGGTTGACGACCGGTGCCGCCGGTGGCGGGGTCGGTGGCGTGGAAGTTTTGGGAGCCGCCTCGGCGGGGGTACGGGCTGCAGCTGGACGGGCTGCGGCAGCCTGACGTTCCAATGCCTGTTCTTCCTCCGGGCCCGGCGGTGTCGGCGCCTGAATAAACGCGGGCTCCGGCTCAGGTGGGCGGCCGAGGAGCGATTCGAAGAATTTCCGGGGTGTGCCACGCGGGGCGGGCGGTGCCGCTTCTGGTGGGGAAAGCCACGGGTGCGATACCGTCAGAGCGATCGCCACCATGCAGACCACGGACCTGCTTCGACCCAGGAAACGGCGAGCTCGTCGGAATGTGGCTGCGATCATGGAGCAAGTCAGAGTTGGCGCGCGGAAGCGGTGCACTGAAAACGGCTGCTCTTCGTTGTGAAAAAACACGACCATCCTTCTATCGGCTATCTCGCCGCCAGATAGTTGCCGCTCCCGAAGAACCACCCGAGGACTCCGGCAGCTTGCCGCGTACGGCCAGACCGCGAGCCTCTCCCAGACTGCGCCCCTTTCGCCCGCTGCGAGGTCGATCAGAGGGGCGGAACGGAACCCACCCGACATCGCCCATGGAGGCATTTGGGGCAGACGGGGGGCCGCGATCGGGGAAAACCGCAAAGACTCGGCGTCAAAAGAGCCGGCGAAAGCCCTCGGCGATCGACCACTCAGCCTTTTTGGCATCAGGGTCGACGGCCCATTCCCGCCAAGCGTTGACGTCATTGCCGAGATCGCGGCCGCTGACCTGCTTGAGCGATGCCACCGCCCTATATTGAACCGCCGGATCGGCATCCTCGAGCGCCCGCGCGAGCACGGGAATCGCCTGCTTGTCCTTGAGTTCACCCAGCATCTTCAGTGCCCGCAGCCGCACATCCAAATCGGCGTCGGTCTGAAAACGTGTGGCCAAGAGTTGGACCGCTTCCTCCCCGCCCCGCTTGGCCCAGACATCACATGCCTTGATCCGCACCGTGTCGCTCGGATCCTGCAGGGCGCCTTTGCAGATGGCGGTAGCGGCAGCGGTGTCGAATTCGGCTGCCGACTCCAAAATCTTGCTGCGGACCCGTGGATCATGCTCTTCGAGCATCATGCGGACGAGGTCCTGCGTGAATTCCTGCTGCTCATGTGCCGGCTGCGACTTCGCAACCTTGGAGCGTTCCGCGACCTTTTTTATCCGCGTGTCGGCCGTGAAGCCGTATTTCTCCTGGTCCCGTGCGGCTTTTTCCTGACGTTTCCACGGTGCCCAACTCGCGCAGCCAGTGGCCAGCAGGGTCCCGAGCAACGCTATGCAGACCACGGAGGCCGGGGGGACCGACGCGGAACGCGACGGGGATGCAGTCATGGAGTGTCACGTCCTACTAGAAAAGCTACCGTCTGAATGAAGGGTGCTGGAGGCGAGACCCTATCGCTCGCAAACGGGTGAAACCAGACCAATGTTGACGCGGTTTCGCGGACTGCGGCCTGCCGCCCCCGACGTTCTTTCCCAGTTCGCCTTTCCTCCGGCTGGCAAACCTGTTCGCATGACGGCTGCAGGCTTCCCTGGAGCACTCCAGCATGTCCCCTCTTTTGCGACTGACGCTGGGCATGGCCCTGGCTTGGACAGCCGTTGCAGATGCCCATGCTGCGCCGGGTGGCACCGCCGGCGGAGAGACGCGGCCGGTAGAGCGGATCGAACTGCAGGGCGACGGTGGCCGGCGGCAGGTCGAGGGGGTCGTCCTCGTGGAGGCCGTCGACGGGGGGCTCTTGGTCGAACGCCCGGACCAACGGCTGGAACTTGTGCAACCGGATGCCATCCGTTCCCGCACGCCGCTGGCCGAGCCCGCGGTGGAATCACCGCGAGACCTCGGCCGCAGAATCCTCGGCGAACTGCCGCCTGGCTTCGACCTGCTCGTGACCAAACACTATTGCATCTGCTTCGACACGTCGCGGGCCTATGCCCAATGGTGCGCCGCGCTCTTTGAACGGCTTCACGATGCCTTCGCCAATTTCTGGCGGCAGGCAGGCCTCGAGATGGCGCCGCCGCCGCGGCCGCTGCTGGTGGTGATTTTCGCCGATCGCCAGCGGTACGAGGCCTTCGCCGCCCGCGACCTGGGAGCCGCCACCGACAGGGTGGTCGGCTATTACAATCTGATGACCAATCGCGTCACCACGTTCGACCTCACCGGCAGCGCCGGCCTGCCCCGGCCGGCAGGACAGGCCGCGGCGCGGGCCGGCCTCGAGATTCTCGGCAGCCCGGAGGCGTCTGGCATGGTGGCGACGCTCGTCCACGAGGCCACGCACCAGATGGCGTTCAACGGCGGACTCCACCAACGGCTGGCGCCCGTGCCCCTCTGGCTCAGCGAGGGCGTGGCCACCTACTTCGAAACACCCGACCTATCGAGCGACCGCGGCTGGAAGGGCATAGGAAACGTGAATCCGGCGAGGCTGGAACGGTTTCTCGCGAGCCATCCCGCCGGCTCGCTCGAGAAGATCGTGCTCGGCGACGATCCGTTTCGCAAACCTGACGAGGCGCTCGACGCCTACTCCAGGGCCTGGGCCCTCACCTTCTTCCTGGCCCAGACACGCAAGGCTGCGTTCGTCGGCTACCTGCGAACGATCTCCCGCAAGGAACCGCTTACCGACGACTCCCCGGAAGAACGTCTCAGCGACTTCAGGAACGCGTTCGGGACAACGCCCGCGGCACTCGAGGAACCGCTGTTGAAATATATGGCGCGGCTGCGTCCCGGGGCGCGTTGATAGCAGCCGGTTTGCGTGGCCGATCGACCACTCCGTAGACTGACGCACGCGACCGAGACAGCCATGCGCGTGGCCTTGTCGTCCCCACCGTTCCGGAGCTCTGCGAGATGCGCCCAAAAATCCCCGCCACCCCGTTCGCCACCGCTGGAAATTGTGCCTCGCGGAATTCCAGGTCGCGTGGAGCAGCCGTTGTCCTGGCCACGTCGGCCCCGCGAGGCACATCACGGCGTTCATTTCTCGGCGAGACCTTGATTGCGTCCTGTGCCGCTGCCGGTTCGCTGCCAGGCGGCGGGCTGTTCGCCTCCGGCCAACAGCGGCTTCGTGTCGGCCTCGTGGGGTGCGGCGGCCGCGGTACCGGCGCGGCATTGCAGACCATGCAAGCCGACCCGTCGGTGCACGTGGTTGCGATCGGCGATCTGTTTGCGGATCAGGTGGCGTCTGCAGCGGAGGTGCTCGGTGGTGCGGGTGGCCAGTTTGACTGCCCGCCGACGCGACGGTTCGTCGGAGAGCATGCCTACCAGTGGGTGATCGACAGCGGCGTG
>JBIIMX010000384.1:0-3767 GCA_044337765.1 Pirellulales bacterium
CGAACGGACCTGGCCCGCGAACTTGTCCATCTCCATGACGCCGGACGAAACGCTGTGCTGCATCTCCTTGACCATCTGCTCGATGTCGAGCGACGCCACTGCCGTCTGGTCGGCCAGACGGCGAATCTCGCGGGCCACCACCAGGAAACCCGCGCCGTACTCGCCGGCCTTCTCGGCCTCGATCGCCGCGTTGATGGAGAGCAGATTCGTCTGATCGGCCACCTTTGTGATCGTGGTGACCGCCAGGTTGATCGTCGAGGCCCGCTCGCTGATCTGGGCCAGTTTGGAGCTGAACGACAGCGTGCTATCGGCCAGCTGCCGCATCGTGCCGTCCATGCTTGCCAGATTTTTGCGGCCGTCGTTCGCCATCAGCCCCGTATGGGCGGCCATGTCGTTGACCTCGGTCATCGTTCGCAGCAGTTCCTGACTCGTGGCGGAAATCTGCTTGACGGCCGCGACTGCCTGGCTCGTCGAGGCACCGTAGTCGGCCATCACCTGCTGCTGCTCGCTGGAGGTGGCCTGGATCGCGGTGGCTGTCGAGATCAATGCTACCGACGACTTCTGGATCCGGCCGATGAGGCCCCGCAGGTTGTCGTTCATCGCCTGGATGGCGGTCAGAAGGACGCCGGTCTCATCGTCCCCGGTGCCGCCGCCTCCGGCGGGTGTGACGGTGGCCCGAAGGTCGCCCGCTGCGACGCGGCGGGCGACATTTACCGCCGCACGGATGGGGGTCGAAAAACTGCGTGCAAGGGCGAGAGCCGCCAGAGTGACGCCGAGGATCGTAGCCAGTGAAAGGCCGATGATGGCCGCCCGCTGCCACCGCAGGAGTGCATAGGCTTCGCTTGCGTCCTGCTTCACGCACAGGCCCCAGCGGAGCGTGGGCAAAAACTGCCAGGCAGCGACGACGTTTTGCCCGCGGTAGTCGATCGCCGGGCCGTATCCCACCTCGCCTTTCGAGGCCCGCTGGGTCGCCGATCCCCGTGTCCCACCGAGCGGGATCACTTTGTGGAAAGCCGCATCGTTTTCGTGCCGCAACGGCGCGGTCACCAAGACGCTCTCGCCCTTGAGTTCGCCCGTCACGATCTCGCCCGTGTTGCCCAGTCCACCGAGGTCGGAGAGCATCTCCCAGATGCGTTGTGGTCCCAGCCCCAGTGCCAGGACGCCGAGCACCCTGCCCTCGTCGACGATCGGACTCGTTACGAATGCCACCGGGCCCACGGCCGTGCCGAGGGATTGAAAACCGCTGAGTTCGGTCTGCTGGGCGGTGCGAGACCTGTCGAAGCCAATGGCGAGTGGTGTCGATGTCGGGACGCCGGTGAGCACCGATGAGCCGAGAGGGAGCGACTCGTCCAGCGTGAGAACGATACGGCCCGTGGCGTCGATCACGAGGAGGTGCGAGTAGCCGAAGGCCTTCGCCGCATGGGCGAGAAACCCGGTGACCCCCGACGTATCCGCGTCGATGGCCGTTCGGAGTGCGGCAGCGGTCTCAGCGGTTCCGGCGGCGCCGGCGATCAGACCAAGGTCGCGGGCCGTACGGATCACGTCTGGCTCGCCGGAGAGCGCTCTGGCGTCGCGAAGGCGTTCCGAGGCATAGGCCTCGAGTTCCGTGCGTTTCGAAGCGGCGGTCCGCACCAGGATGTCCCGAACCGAAGTCTCAAGCGCGCTTGAGGCGATCTGGGCGGTGACGGCCGTCAGCAACGCGCAGGGAATCAGCGCGATCATCAAAAACCAGAACAGCAGCCGCCGGGCGATTGATCGACTGATTGCGGCCGCCGCTAACGGTGTCGCGGAACCGGGTCGCATCAGGTCGCCGGGTTGCGAATCCGCCGCAGGCGGATTCTGAACCACCGAAGGAGAAGACTGCATGGCGGTGTCGGCGCGGGCCGGAAGGGAGAAAGACTGAAGGGCAGAGGCGGTCCGGCAGCGTGCCGGTCATCTCCCGCAATCTTGGCCCATCTTTCACGACCATGCGATTCCTCGGCACCGGAAATTCTTCGCGGGGCTGCAAAGCCGGCATTATCCGTGCCACCGTCCCCGCAACGAGCCGGAAGAAGCCGCGAATCAGCCCGCCTTGATGCGGATTGGGGCGGCGGCGTCCTCGTCGGGCACTCGCAGCCGGAGCGTCGCGGCAGGCGGAGCGCGTCGCTCCTGGACGAATCCCCGGGTGCCGGCGGAGAGGAACTCGAGCAACTGCGTTACAGGACCGGAAGTGAATTCGGTCTTCAGGGCCTCGAGGACGTCCTTCCAGGGCAGGCCGCGGCGGTAGACGATGCGATACGCCGCTTTGAGCGAGGCTATATCTTCGGCGGTATGACCACTGCGTCGCAGTCCCACGATGTTGAGTCCGACGATGCAGCCACTTTGTCCGTCGAGCAGCATGAACGGCGGCACGTCCTGAACGACGCGTGCGTGCCCGCCGACCATCGCCAGGCGACCGACGCGGCAGAACTGGTGCACGGCAACGGCTCCGGAGACGAAAGCGCGATCAGACACGGACACGTGGCCGCCGAGCATCGCGCCGTTGGCGAAGATGGCATGGTTGCCGACGGTGGAGTCGTGGCCAAAATGCCCGCTCGCCATCACGTAATTCCCGTTGCCGACCGTCGTGGCGGTGTCGGGCTTGAGTGCCCGATGGATCGTAACGTACTCGCGAAAAACGTTCTGGTCACCGATCACGACCCGACCGATGTGTTGGGGTCGGCCGGCGTGCTGTGGGGCTCCACCGATCACGCAGTGTTCGCAGAATTCATTGTGCGATCCCGCCTTCACGCCCGCTTTCACCACAGCTCCCGAGGCTACGGTGCAGTGGTCGCCGAGTTCGACGTCGGCCTCCACGCTGGCAAACGCCCCGATGCTCACGCCGGTGCCCAAACGGGCCTCGGGACTCACGTTGGCCAACGGATGAATGCTCACGGGGTGTTCCACGCCTGATGGGTGCCGCCAGAAGCGGTTTATCGGCTTCTGCGGATTCACGATTCAATGTCAGTTTCCCTCGGATATCAGAATCCCCGCGTCCTGCCTTGGCTCGCCAGGCTTCGGAAAGTCGCTATATTGCGTCGTCAGTCGAGACTCTGATGCCGGAGGAGATTTCACAATGACAACCTGCGACGATCGGTACGCTGCCGCTGAAGCCCTAAAAAACGAGGGCAAACTTGCCGAAGCGGTGCTTGCCTTGGAGGGAGTGGTCGCTGATCACCCCAGCTTTACGCTGGCTCATTCAGCGCTTGCGGCCTGGTGTACCCGGCTGGAACGACATGACGAAGCGATCGGACACGCCCGCCGGGCCTGTGAGTTGGAACCTAACGATCCGTTCAGCTACACGGCGTTGAGCGTGGCATGCATGCGCGGGGGCCGAATTGCCGAAGCGGAGGACGCTCTGGCCAAGTCACGGATGCTGCAGGGCGGCCACTGACAAAACGTGAGCCGCGAAGCTTGAGCAGCGAAAACGTGAGCCGCGCACGCGGCCACGCACCATGGATCATCTGGCGAGGGCGGCCTCGAGGCTTTTGAGCCGCCGTTGTTCGCTGGGGGCGAGCTGTCCGGCGACAAAACCGATCTTTTTTGCCTCTGCCAGTGCCTGGCGGGCTTTGTCGAACTCTTCCTGAGCCGCCAGGGCCGAGGCGAGATGGAGGTATTTCGCGGCGGTCGGCACTAGAAGAGACGTTTTGATGTCGGCGATCGCCTCGCCGCTCCTGCCTGCCGCCATCAAGACGAGTCCGCGCGTGTCGAGGATGTCCGGATGCGGTCCAAATTCGGCGATTGCAAAC
>JBIIMX010000385.1:0-3764 GCA_044337765.1 Pirellulales bacterium
CGTTGTGAAGGGGATTCTGGCTTAACGCCGGGCTCGGCCATCCTGGCCGCCCCGGCTTGGCCGACCGCCGTCGGCTGGTGCTGACCCGGCCTTCCGGGCCTGGCGCTTGGGGTTCGGGTGACCGGCCGGTTGATGCGTGGCGGCGAGTTTTTTAACTTGCCGTGTCTTTGCTTCTCACAAGTTGAAAAACTTGTGGCCACGGGGTCGATTGCTTCGGCAGAGCTTTCCGTGGAGCCGCGTGGCTGTCTTACCACCGCTGGTGCACGAGCGGCCGGATGGTGTCGTCGTAGATCTCCTGCACCGCGGCCATTGTCGCGGCCGGCAAGGCAGGCAGATCGGAGGCGCGGGCGTTGTCTTCAACCTGGCTCGTTCGCCGGGCACCGGGGATCACGCACGAGACCGCCTCGAAAGACAGAATCCACTTGAGTGCAAACGCCGCGAGCGTCGCACCGGGCGGCACGAGCGGCCGCAGGCGTTCCACGGCGGCCAGGCCGGTTGCATAGTCCACCCCGGAGAAGGTCTCGCCCCGATCGAAGCCGGCGCCGTCGCGGTTGAACGTGCGGTGGTCGTCGGCGGGAAACTCGGTCGTCGGAGTAAACCTGCCGCTCAGCATGCCGCTGGCGAGCGGCACCCGTGCAATCACCGCCACCTGACGCCGCAGCGCCACTTCGAAGAAGAGTTCCGCGGGCCGGAGCCGGAAGGCGTTGAAGATGATCTGCACCGACTGCACGTTGGGGTATTCGATCGCCTTGAGGGCTTCCTCGACCTTCTCGACACTCACCCCGTAGTGGCGGATCTTGCCGGCGGTGACGAGGTCGTCGAGGGCTTGGAAGACCTCGGGGCGGTAGTAGACCTCCGTCGGCGGGCAGTGGAGTTGGAGGAGGTCGATCCGGTCGGCCTCGAGGTTTCTCAGGCTGCGATCGACGAAGGCTGCGATGTTGGCGGCGGTGTAGCCGTCGGCCGTGTGCGGTGAGAGCCGCCGGCCGGCCTTGGTGGCGACGTAAAAAGGCTCGGAGCGTTCGCGGCGGAGGCGGGCGATCAACTGTTCGGAGAGACCGTCGCCGTAGACGTCGGCCGTATCGAAGAAATTGATGCCGCAGTCGAGGGCCTTGTGGAGCGCGGCCATCGATTCGGCTCGGTCGGCGCCGCCCCATTGTCCGCCGCCGATGCCCCAGGCTCCGAAGCCGATCTCGGAGACCTGCCAGCCCGTCCGTCCGAAAGTGCGTGTGGTCATGGTGTGCATGGTGGAAGCAGTGTCATGGAATGAGCCCATGGACTCAAGCGGCGGGCTTGAATCGTGGCCAGGATGTTCAACGTCCCCGTGGCCACGAGTTTTCAACGTCCCCGTGGCCACGAGTTTTTTAACCTACCCGTGGCCACGAGTTTTCAACGTCCCCGTGGCCACGAGTTTTTTAACTTGTGGTTCAGGACAAGATGAAATCTCGTCCCCACGAAGAACACAAGATGAAATCCCGTCCCCACGAACGAGTACACGATGAAATCCCGTCCCCGCGTCGGAAACACCCGTCCCATTTTTCCGTAAACTTTTGGGACCATGAACCTCCCAGGCCTTTCCACCGACTGGATCCGCGATCGTCGCGGCTGGCCGCTGGCCGTCATCGGCCTCGTGCTCATCGCCAGTGGCCTTGGGCACCTTATCGTGTGGGCAATGCTCGGCGGTCCGTGGGAGGGGCCGGTCACCTGGCGGAAGCCGATCCTGTTTGGCATCTCCGCGGGACTCACGAGCCTGTCGCTGGGCTGGGCCTGGTCGAAGCTGCCGTGGCGGCGGGGCGATCGCTGGCTGGCGGCGAGTGTCGCCTGGGCGCTGCTCATCGAGGTGGCGGCCATCGACCTGCAGGCCTGGCGGGGCGTGGCGAGCCACTTCAACCGCTCGACGCCGCTCGACTCGTTTCTCTACGACGCGATGGGCGTGCTCATCCTCTGGGTGACGCTCGTGGCGGTCGATCTCACCGGGCGGTTCCTCTGGCAGCCCACGGGCCTGCCCGCCGACATGCTGCTGGCGGCCCGGGCGGGGCTCGTGCTGCTCGTTATCTCCTGCCTGCTTGGCATCTGGGTGAGCGTGCACGGCGACATGCGAATGGCGGCGGGGCTCGAGCCGGAACGCTACGGTGCCGCCGGCGTGCCGAAGTTTCCCCACGGCGCGGTGATCCATGCCCTGCAGTGGCTGCCGATGCTCGCCTGGGCGGGGCAGTGGGCCGGCTTCACGGAACGGCGGCGCATGCGGCTGCTGGCGGCGGCCACCTTCGGCACATCGCTCCTCGGCTGTTTCGCCCTCGTGCAGACGCTCGCGGGCCGATCGCGATTCGACCTGACGCCCGTCACGGGGCCGCTGCTTGCCGTCGGCGTGATCAGCCTCGTCGTGCCTGCGCTTGTGGTCGCGGTCGCGGTGGCGGTTGCCGCAGGGACTTCGCGTCATCGCGATGAGCATCCCTGTCGGTGAAATGCAGACAGTTTGTGGAACCTGCTCAGGCTGATGCACAATACTCGCATCCCTCCGGAGTCAGACACTGCCATGAAGATGCCTGTTGGAATTCCCCAATCAGCTCGCCGTCCGTCCCGCTCGCTGGGAATCTGTGTCGCCTGCATAGGCCTCGCCGTCTTTGCCGGAGGCCGCGCCGACGCGGCCACCGTGCTCGTGGAGGCCGAGAGCTTCGCCGACCACGGCGGCTGGACGCTCGACACGCAGTTCATCGGCGAGATGGGCTCGCCCTACCTGCTCGCGCACGGTCTGGGCAAGCCGGTGGCCGATGCCACGACGAAAGTCTCCGTTCCCACCGCCGGCGACTACCGGGTGTTTGTCCGCACGAAAGACTGGGTGGCGCGGTGGAACGCTCCGGGCTCGCCAGGCAGATTCCAGGTGCTCGTCAATGGCACGCCGCTGGCAGAGCCATTCGGCACGAGCGGCGGTCGCTGGGCCTGGCAGGATGGCGGCACGGTGACGCTCCCGGCTGGCGAGGTGGCCATCGGTCTGCGTGACCTCACCGGGTTCGACGGCCGCTGCGACTGCATCGCGCTGACCACCGACTCGACCGCTCCACCGAACGACTCGGGCGTTCTCGCGGCCTGGCGACGCGAAGCCCTCGTTCTGGCAGCGGAACCGGATTCGAAAGGACCTTATGATCTGGTCGTGATCGGGGGTGGCTATTCCGGCATGGGGGCGGCGCTGTCGGCAGCACGCATGGGGCTCACGGTGGCGCTCGTGCAAGATCGTCCCGTGCTTGGTGGCAATGGCTCCAGCGAAATCCGCGTCTGGGCGATGGGGCTGATCCGCCGCGGCAAGTATCCGCGGATCGGCGAGATTGTCGAGGAGTTCTGCGACCACGCCAAGAAAAGTCCGGGGAGCTACGAGGAGTTTGGCGACACGAAGAAGGAGCAGGTCGTGCGTGCCGAACCGAACATCGAGCTCTCTCTCAATACGCACGCTTTCGCGGTCGAGCGGGATGGCACGCGGATCAGAAGCGTCACCTGCCTCGACACGAGGACGAGCCGCGAGCTGCGGTTCACGGGCAGATTCTTCTGCGACGCCACCGGGCATGCCACCATCGGCCACCTGGCCGGCGCCGACACGGTGATGGAGCCGAAGGGCCGGATGGGGATGAGCAACATGTGGGCCTGGGCCGAGGCCGATGCGCCGCAGGAGTTTCCGCCGACACCGTGGGCGCTGCCGCTGACCATGGCCGATTTTCCCTATCCACGCGACCATCACGGCCAGTGGTTCTGGGAGAGCGGGTTCGACAAGGATC
>JBIIMX010000043.1:0-14180 GCA_044337765.1 Pirellulales bacterium
AGGCGATCGCTGCAGATACTCGATGGCAATTTCGTGGGGCAATGAATCGAAGAAATGCAGCCACGATGTGTGGAAGTCCCAGTAACTGAGCCGGTTCGGCGTACCGCCAATCACGAGCAGCCCGCCGGGCGCGAGCATTCCCCACATGAGTCGCAGGAGATCCAAACGCTCCTGGTGCTTCGCGTGCTCGAGGACGGCGAAGCACACGACCATTTGGACGGAGTTCTCCGGGTGCGCGGCCGCGACCTTTGCGGGCAAACTCTCTGGCGAGTAGTGGTGAAAACGAGCGTTTGACAACCCCATGATCTCTGCGCGCCGGCTCGCGGCATCGGCCGCATTGGCAACGATGTCGTACGCATCGACCGAATGGGCCTCGAGGGCCAGCGCAGCCGACGTAGAACCCGTCCCACAACCGATCTCAACGATATCCGTGCGGCGCAGGTCGACGAGGTTCTGCAGCCAGGGGATCAACCACTTCCGACAGATGTCGTATCGCCCACGCACATGGTCGCGGAGGTACGTCTGTTGCTCCCGGCTGTCGGCGTTTTGGAACGATCCACCCTTGAAAAACCTTTCAAGCAGGACCTTTTCCAATTCGGCCTCGCGGTCGGGAGTCAGCGGATCTGGGCTTAACATGCGGCTGGTGCCTAGTGTAGGGGTGCGAAAACAACTGCGGGACTACCCGTAAGGTTAACCGGCGATACCGATTGATTTGAATCGTAACGATGTTCGACGACGGCCGGCAATTCGCTCCGGATCTGAAGCCGCTTGAGCCTTTCGATCTGTGCGCACTGCCGCGAGTAGCGAGAGGCCTTCCTTGAGCGACACAGCGGGTCGTTGCAAAGGCTCGTGCGGCCGATTAACGTTTCGGTCGACGCGGACGCTTTTCCTCGTCCCTCCGCTTTGACGCAGGCTTTCCTCGCCCACAACGACGGCCTGAAGCCCTCCCGGACGAGATCCGTACCGTCATGACACCGCTCAAATACCGCGCCGACATCGACGGCCTGCGGGCCGTGGCCGTGCTGGCGGTGCTTGTCTTCCACGCCTACCCGGCCTTTCTGCCGGGCGGGTTCACCGGCGTCGACGTCTTCTTCGTCATCTCCGGCTACCTCATCAGCGGGATCATCTATAAGGCCCAGCGAGAGGGAACCTTCAGCTACGCCGACTTCTACGCCCGCCGGGTGAGACGAATCTTTCCCGCCCTCCTTGCGGCTGTTGCGCTCTGCCTGGCCTACGGCTGGCTCGTGCTCCTACCTACGGAATACGAGCAACTCGGCGGCCACGTGACGGCGGGAACCGTATTTCTGCAGAACGTCGCGTTCTGGCAGGAGAGTGGCTACTTCGACACTTCCGCCAGCCTCAAGCCACTCCTGCACCTCTGGTCGCTGGCCGTGGAGGAGCAGATCTACCTCGTCTTTCCGCCGCTGGTGCTCTTCGCCCTCTGGATGCGGTGGCCGATGGTGCCGGTACTCGCGGTGCTGCTCGTCGTGTCCTTCGCCGCCAATCTCTTCATGGCGGGCCGGTCGGTATCGGCAGACTTCTTTCTCACCCCATTCAGGGCATGGGAGTTCCTCGCCGGCGGCATTCTCGCCTGGATTCACGACAAGCATGGCCAGAGTTCCGACCGCTCATGGCTCGGCGAGGCCGCCTCATGGACTGGTGGGCTCCTGCTGGCAGGGGGCATGGCATGGATCACCGACCGTGAGCCCTATCCAGGATGGCGGGCGGTGGTTCCCGTCGTTGGCACGCTGCTGGTGATCGCGGCTGGGCGATCCGCCTCGCTCAACCGCTGGGCCCTGTCGTTGGCCCCCGTGGTCTGGGTCGGGCTGATCAGCTACCCGCTCTACCTCTTCCACTGGCCGCTGATCTCGTTCGTGCACATCATCAAGGGCGCCACCCCCGATCCCAAGTTCATAGCCTCTGCCGTGGCCTTGAGCTTCGTGCTCGCCATCGCCACCTACTATTGCATCGAACGACAGATCCGCCACAGCCGCGGGCGGTGGACCGTGCCGCTGCTCCTCGCCGGCTTCCTCGCCATCGGCGGAGCAGGGGCCGGAATCTGGTCCGGAAAACTGCCGCCAAAGCCACCGTCCCGCGAGGTGCAGAAGGTCAATCAGGCATTGGCGGAAGGGAAACGTCAATGGACCGAGTATTCCGCAGGGTGGCGGAAGACAACCGAGCGAAATGTCAGCATATGGAAGACCGGCGGCCAGGGTAGGCAGACACTGTTCTTCGGTGACAGCACTGCGATGATGATGGCGCCGCGCATCCACGAGCTTTTAGAAGGCAACGGCCCGGATTCACGCGGGGCCATCTTCGTGGTCGGTGGCGGCCTGTGCCCCGTTCCCGGCGCCCGCCACCCAAGCAGGCCGCATCACGAAAGCCTTGTCCCAATTTTCGAAGAACAATTGCGACACAATCCGGCGATCGACCGTGTCGTCATCAGCGGACTTTGGAAATACCTGTTTGCCCCCTGGACCGATTGGTCGATAGACGGCTGTTCCATGGGAAGCGAAGCCGGCCGAGAGAAAGCACTCGCCGCACTCGGAACAATGATTGATCAGCTGGCCTCATCGGGCAAGCACGTCACCGTGGTGCTTGCCGTACCGCAAGGCCCACAGCTCGACCCCAAGCGCATGTATGCGAGGAGCTTTCTCGGGGGGCAGACGGTGGAGGTATCACCGTTGACGGTCAAAGATTTCCAGGCACTTGCCAAGGTTGCACACATCGACGAACTTGCTGACGTCGCGAGCGTCAATGGCGCCGAGGTGGTCGACCCAGTGCCGTTCTTGGCCCGCGACGGAGTTTTTGTCGCGATGGACGATGACGGCCCGATCCGGTATGACGACATGCACCTCCGCGCGCAGTTCGTGCGCGACCATGTGACCTACCTCGACGCCACGGTGATAGACGATGCCACCACGTCCGGAAACGCAGCGACTTCGATAAAGAAGCCGGTCGAATCGCCGTCGGTGAGTGCTCGCCCCCCGCAGTGGAAGATTACCGCCATGACAGGCCACGAGGCGGTGCTGACGTTCCCCGACACCATGCCCAATGCGATGCGGGTCGAGTTTGGCACGCTGACGACTCTCGAGCCGTGGCGCGTGCGGCTCGCCTCGCAGCCGACCGTGGTGCAGGCCGACGCGAAATACCGGGTCTCATTCCGCATTCGGGCAGACAAGCCCCGCGAGGTCATCTTTACCGTCAGAGAGGCGCAGAAACCCTGGGCGAACCTGGGCCTTTACGGCCGGATCCCCGTGACGGAGAAGTGGCAGTCGGTCAGCCGAGAGTTCACCGCGAAGGCCGACGCGTCGAACGCCCTCTTTTCATTCGACTTGGGTGGCAGCGACATCGCCGTCGAAATCGGCGAGGTATCGTTTGCACCGTCTCAACCCCAGCCGCCTGCCGACGCACGAGCAAAGTGATCGCAGACGGCGCTACGACTTCCTCAGCAACACGTCATGGTGGCCGGTCGGGTGCAGGGCGAAACCAACCATCTTCGCGTCGCCCCGATTCAATACCTCGTGCACATTGGCCATCACGCCGTACGGAAAACCCGACACGACCGACCACGGCGTGTAGTCGTTCAACTGGATGTATCCGCCCTGCTTGACCTTCGGCAGGATGCCAACGATGTCGCGCCGCGAGCCCGCATACGAGTGATCTCCGTCTACGTAGGCGTAGTCGATCGAATCATCGGCCAGCGTCGCGATGGCAGTGCCGGAATCGCCCTCATGAAGAACAACGGCTGCCTCGCTGCGAACCGCGAGATCGAGGCCGCCGAATTGAAGATCGAACAGATGAAACACCCGCGGGCTGAAATGCTTGAGAATCCGCTTGCTGAATGTCCCTTTCCACACACCGAGCTCACACACTTCCGGCCCAGTTGCCAGCTGGATCGACTGAAGCATCTCGTCCCTCGACCCGAAGAACCGCACGTGCTCCGCAAACCCCGTGGCCTTGACGTGTGACGGCATCGGCCCGTCAAACAGCGCAGTCGATTGGAAAAAACCGCTGACGTCGAGGCCTTTCGATTCGACAGCGGTGCGCACCGTACTCAGCCGGGAATGGAAATCGGCCTGAATGCGGCGGACCTCGTCACGCAGGTCGGATTCTGAGAGTTGCTGCATGCCACAGTTCTCGCGGGTCTTGAGGGGGAAGGTCTGGACTATAGCTTTCTGCTCACGCCCGAGCGAGGGTTTCTCCCTACGTGGGCGTTGCCCCATGGCTACTTCCACGAGACGTCGCGGAGATCCGCCAGCCGCTGCGTCGCCCACGATTTGACCTCGCGACGATCGCCTCCAACGCTGTCGATGATCTCCTGGAGAAACGCCTCCGCTTCCTTGCCGCGTTTCTGCTCGACGAGGAAATCGACCGTGGAGGCCGCCGGGGCGATGTCGCTGCCGGCCTGCTCCGCTGCCTCCCGAAACAGCCGTTCGGCGTCGGCAAGGCGTCCAATGACCGCTGCCCCCCGCGCTGCGAGAAGGCGACGCTGATCCTCCGGAACCGCGCGGAGTCCAGCGGTGATCGCCTCATCCGCAGCATCTTTCGCCCCCTGCGAAACCTGCCAGCCGGCGAGCCAGATCCACGCATCGGGGTTTGACGGGGCGGTTTGCGTGACATGAGTAAAGAGTTCGCCAGCCCGCTCCTGCATCCCCGCCCGCGCACAGAGCCTGCCCAGCCAGACAAGCGTGTCGACGTCCGCTGTCTCGACATCGATCACCGCAAGCCCGCGGGCGGCGGCCGCGGGAAAGTCATTCAACGCGAGCAAGGAGTCGATCACCAATCGATCCCCGCCTCCGAGGCCCGCCGGCGCAATGGTCTCACGCAGCCGATCCGCATCGGCTCGGCGTCCGAATCGCTCAAGCGTGTCGGCCAGCAGGCGAGTGAGCCTGGGATCTTCGGGGCCATAGGCCCGCGCCCGCTGGAGATGGCCGACCGCCGTGCCCACCTTTCCGGCGATCAGTTCGATGTCGCCGGCGACCGCCTCGACAGGCTGCCATCGTTTTCGTTCTTCGCGAGCCTCCACGAGCAGCCTCCTCGCCTCGTCAAGCTGCTTCCGCTGGGTGTCGCTCACCTTGGCAGGCCCCGACGGCGACGCGTCGTTCACGCCCGCTCGCGCAGCGGCCACGACCGCCGCCGCTGCCGCCACCCGTGCCCGGGGCGAGCTTTTTCCTTCGAGCTCTACGACCTCGGCAGCAGCCTTCGCCCCCGCGTCGGCATCGCCCGACCGCGCGGCGTCGATTGCCAGTGCGAGGTGGGGACGAAAGTCGCTCGGCATCCGCGTTGCCGCCCGGGCCCACACGGCCCGGGCCTCGTCATACCACCCAGCCGCATTTGCCAGTCCCGCCAACGTCTGGAGTGTCTGAACGGCTTCCTCAGGGACCGCAATGCGGTCGGTCGCGGCAGCAATCGACCGGAGCCAGCCGCGGTCGTCGCCGGTGGCATGACGAGCCTCCGCGCGGGCCACCGCCACGAGGACTTCCGGCCGGTCTTGCCGCCAACGGGGTAGGGCGGCGTGAGCGGCCCGCATCGGAGCGATGCCGTCCCGCTCGCCAATGAGCGAGAGCCGCAGGGCGTCGAGGGATGTCAAAGGCTTCGCCGGGTCGTCGGCCGGGAGGGCCGCCAGAGCCGCGTCGACTTCCCCCTTGGCGGCGAGCAGTTCTGCCCGCAGCTGCGCGAGTCTCAAGTCGGAGGCATCGGCCGACGAGGCAATGGCTTCGATGAGCGCGTCGAGCCGGCTCCAATCCCGCTTGTCCGCCGGCTGCGACCGGATCACGCGAATCATCGTCGACACCTGCGGTGTCAGCCAGAGGCCGACGGTCGGCCGCTCCCCGGACTGGGGACCGGGGAGCCAGCGTTGCTCCAGTCTCCTCACGATTTCAGTGGCGGCATCCCGTTGGCCCAGATCGAGTCGCGCCTGCGCGATGCCGCCCATGGCCCTCCCCCACGCCATCGGGTTCCGCTCGAGCCGCTGGTAATCGTCAATCGCCTCGTCCCATTCGCCAAGCATGGCATGGCACCGTGCCAGCCATTCATCGATCCTGCTTTTGGCCTCGGCCGGCACGAGTGCACGGGCCTTCACGAGCCCCTTTTCTGCAGCGCACCAGTTGCCATTCGCCTCTTGGACCCTGGCATCCAATACGACCACAGCGGGATGATCCGGCCCGAGCGTCTCCCGAGCCGCCTCGAGCCGCTTCGCGAATTCAGGACGCGACGGATACGCGATGGGCATGCTCGCGAGGTAGACGAACACCGCATACTGCTGGAAGGGAAACCGTTCCAGGGCCGCGTCGAGCGTTTCGAGCATCTGGTCGGGGGTGCCACGCGCCGCGATATGCCGAGCCATGGCCGCGAACAGCGGACGGTCCGTGGGATACATTCTCCTCGCCTCGGTGAACGCAGCGTTCGCACCTTTGAAATCGCCCGTGGCCGCGAGCGCCCTCGCATTGGCCAGCAGCGACGCCGGATCCGTCGGGGCAATCTCCGCGGCCCGAGAAGCGGCCCGCAGCGCCGCTTCGGGCTCGCTTCGCGACAGCATCAAGTCGGCGTAGGGGACGAGCACCGCGGGGTCGTCGGGGTGGGCCTGCTTGCAGCGTTCGATGACACTTTCGGCCACCGGCTTGTCGCCGAGCTTGTCTCGCAGGATCTCCGAGAGCAGCAGATATGCATCAGCCCGCGGTGGCGTCTTCGATGCGGCTACCGGGAAGGATCGGGCTTTAACGTCGAAGCCGGTCTGGGCTGCGACGATCTCCAGAGCCTGGCGATGATCCCCTGTGCCGTTCCATGTGCGTGCGATCTGCACGTCGATCGCGGCGAGGTCGTCGTCGACCACGCCGCGTTCGACGGCGTCGCGAACGACGAGCAGGTGCTCGCGTGCCTGGTTGAAATCCCCCGTGGCGAGCTTCAGTTCAGCAAGGCGGCGGCGGAGACGCATGTCGTCCGGCCGCTGGCGGATCGCGACCTCCGTGGCGTCGAACGCCCGGCCCACATCTTTGGGAGAAGCATCTCGCACCGACGCGAGCCGCAGCAGGAGCAGGCTGCGATCGGCGAGCACGGCAGGGTCGGCTTTGGGCCCGGCGTAATTGACGTACTTTTGATACTCGTCGGCAGCAACTCCATCGTCCCCCGCCGCATCGGCCTGACGCGCTGCTTCGAGCGCGTTCTCCACAAGTCCGGCCGACCACCGTAGGTACGCAACCGCCGCACCGGCAGCGAGAAGGCCACACACGGCAACGGCCACAACAACAACGAAGAGACGTTTCACCGAAGGGTGCTCGAAGGCCTGAGTGAAATCGTTTTTTCGCTACGATTCCGCAAGCAAGTATAATAAATTCCTTTTTCGTTTGCGAAGGACGAGCGTCGCCCGACGCCGGGCTGTTTCGTCGCTCGCGCCCCTCTCGCCCCGTCGTCACCTCGCCCCCAGACGCATGGACACGAAGTTCGTCGACATCGACGTCGGTCGTCCGCTTCCCATGCGGATCGACGTGCCCGAGCAGTCGTTCGTCAAGGCGATCGTCTGGCTCCATGGCCGACCGCTGGGGATCGTCACGGTGACCTGCCGAGGGGGGCATGTCTACCGCCGTGGACTGGCCCGCGCGATCATCCGGCAACTGGCCGATCCCATCCTCCGCGAGCTGGTGCGAAACGGGATGGCGACTCCGGGCATGCAGTCGCTCGACCTCGACGAACTGCTCAAGCTCCCGACGGTCGATGAGCCTGTCGAGCCCAGCCAGCTGACCGTGGTGATCTGCACGACCGGCAGGTATTGGGAAGCTCTCGAACACTGCCTCCAGTCGCTCGCGTCGAACACCGTCCTCCCGGCCGCGGTGCTGGTGGTGTGCCGCGGCCATAGGGCAGAGCCGCCCGAGTCGCTGTGTGAAAGATGGTCGGCTGCCGCGTTCCCGGTGCGCTGGCTCACCGAGCCGAGCGCCGACCTGGCACGGGCCCGCCATCTGGCGGTGAATGAGACCAGAACGCCGCTGGTGGCTTTCGTAGATGAGTTGGCGCGTGTCGATGCCCAGTGGGCGGCTGTGCTCTGCCGGACATTTCGTAACTACCCAGAGGCGATGGTCGTCACCGGATCGCTGCTGCCCAATGAGGTGTCGAGCGAAGCATCCTGGCTGCTTGCGGCCGGCCGCGAGCGGATGGTCTGGCGCGATCCACTCGCATTCAGATGGCTCTGCCTCCGCCCCGACGAGCAGATGCCGCGGACATGGTGCAACGCCCACAAGCTTGGCTCTGCCGCCAACATGGCCTATCGCACCAGTCTGTTTTCGACCGGGCGGGGCTTCGAAGCGATCGCCGGGGGAGCGGCGAAGGAGTCGTGCCAGCACCTCGACCTCTGGCTGCGGGTGCTCGACGCTCGGCTGGGGATCGTCCACGAGCCGGCCGCGGTCGTCCGTGGCGGCGGCGTTCCGACGATGGCCGACGTCAAAGCCGAACTGCGGGCCACCGCGGCGGGGATTTCGGCGAGCCTCGTCGCCGCTGCCGTACGTCGGCCACGCCACATCGTGAGCATTCTGCTCGCCGCCCAGTGGTTTGTGCGGACCGCGATCGCCGACATGATCATCAGGCGGGGCTCGCCGCGGTCGCTGGCGTGGACTCGGCTCTGCGGCCATGTGATGGGAACGTGCCGCGGTTTCATCGGACTCCTACGTCCACGTTCCCGCAGACCGTTCGCCGCTCGATCGGCCGCCGTCGCAACGACCACGAACGAAAACGACTCGCTGTTCGCCGCGGGCCGAATCGTGCCGCTCGAACTCTCCGTCGAGGGGAAGCACGCTACTGACGATGAGGTCTCACCGACGCTTGAGGCAGCGAGGCTCACGCCCGTGGCCGAGATCCTCGGGCTCTGGCACGGCCGCGTGCTCGGACTGGTGAGCGTCGTCACCGGCTCGCAGCCCGTGACTCTCGAGCAGATTCGTCGCCTCATCGTCGACCGCCACTGGGACACGATCTTGTCGCGGCAACTGGGGCTCCGTCCCGGCATCGTCGAATTCGAGAGTTCCACGCGGACGCTGCGGGCCGATCTCACGGGCGAGGCCGCCGGCCGGGTTCTCGGCGAGCATCTGCTTGGATCCACCACCTCAGACGGCGTTGGTGCCAGCGGCCCGAATCAGGACGCATCATCAGCCACTGTGTCGATCGTGATTCCCACCCGCGACCGTCCCGATGATCTCAGGGAGTGTCTGCGGGCGATCTTCGCCCAAGAAACCGATCGGCGTGCCGAGATCATCGTGGTGGACAACCACCCCGAATCCGGACTGACGCCGCCCGTCGTCGCCGAGTTCTCCGGAATACGGCTCGTCAACGAACCGCGGCGTGGTTCCGCCTATGCCCGCAACCGGGGCCTGCTCGCCAGTCGGGGATCGATCATCGTCTGGAGCGACGACGACGTCGTGGCGCCGTCCGGATGGCTCGAGGGATTGCTCGCCCCCTTCGACGATCCGACGGTCGGCGTGGTCACCGGAAACATCATCCCCTTCCAGCTCAAGACGTCGGCCGAGCGGCTCTGCGAGTCGTGCTGCAGCCTGAGCGCGGGAGCCGAGCCGTTCACCGTCGACGGCTACTGGTTCCAGGCCTCGCCAGATTCCGTCCAGGGCTGGGAATTCGGCACGACGGCCAACGTCGCCGTCCGGACCAGCGTCTTCTCCGACCCGGCCGTGGGCTTGTTCGCGGAATCACTCGGCCCCGGAACGCCGATCGGGGCAGGGGAGGATCCCTACTTCTTCTACCGGGTGCTGAAGGCCGGTTACAGGCTCCAGTACCTCTCCGATGTGTGGGTGTGGCACAAGCATCGCAGCACATCCCGGCACCTGAGGAGGCAGGTCTACAACTACGCGAAGAGCGCTGTCGGCTACCACACGATGACGCTCCTGCGGGATGGCGACCAGCGATCGCGGGCGTCGCTCTTCGGAGGTCTGCAGCAACACTACCTCGGCCGGCTCGTTGCGGCTGCCCGGGGGCGGATCGACGTCCCGGTGTCGCTTGTGGCCGTCGAGATCGCAGGGCACGTGGCCGGCGGCTTCGCGTTCGCCGCGTCGGAACTGCGTCGCCGCATCCTGGCCCGTGATCCCGCCTTCCCCGTCACGCCACCGGCACTGCCTGCCCGACCGACCGACGACTATGCAGCAGCGGTGCACGATGCAGCAGAGCCATGGGCCCTCGGGCCTGGCAGCACCGCCGCTGCGCAGGCTTCGACGGCGCACAGCCGCGGCGTCGTCAACGCCGGTTCGCGCCGGGGGCGACTGCCCCACTTTCTCGTCATCGGGGCACAGAAGTCGGGCACGACAGCGCTGGACGTCAACCTCAGAAAGCATCCGGGCATCGAGCTCGTGCCCCATTTCAAGAGCAGTTGGCTGGGCTGGGAGAACACCAAGGAGACCTGGTTCTTCAACGCCACGGCGCCACGTTTCGGACTGACCACGCTCAACGACTACGCAGCCCTGTTCAACGACAACAATAAGCTCCAGGGAGAGGTCTGCCCGACCTACGATCGGCCCAGACCCATTGCGTTGATCGCGGAGGCGATTCCCGACGCGAAGCTGATCCTCATCTGCCGCGAGCCCGTTTCCCGCCTCGAGTCGTCGGTCAACCACATGATGCAGTGGCACGCCGAATGTCCCGACATGGACGACTTCTTCGGTTGGAGCCCGTTGCGATCGTTCGAGGCGAACCTGCAGGCCGAACTCGCCGACGCCGGTAGCCTGGGCCTTTTGCGGATGGGGCTCTACGCCGACACGGTTCAACGGGTGCTCAGCCGCTTCCCCCCGGAACAGCTCCTGATCCTCGCGGCGGAGGAATACAGGCAGAATCCGCAGGCCACGTATGATCGGATCGCCGAATTCCTCGGACTGCGCCCGGTGAGGATCAACCACGAAGACGCGCACGTGAGGAACTACACGACTCGGCTCACTGCCGAGCAGCGGGCGTGGCTCTCCGACTTCTACCGTCCACACAACGAGCGTTTCTTCGACCTGCTCGGCCGTGAGATTCCATCGTGGCACGCCGCCCGTGCGACGCGATAGCACACCGCTCAGATCTTCCGCACGATGAGCTGATACCCCTTGTGGCAGACGACGAGCTGATGCTGCCAGCAGGCGACGAAGGAATCGATGCCCACCTTCGGCGGTACCTTGCCCTTCGGATCCGCATGATTCCACACGTAGTCGTCGAAGATCATGAACCCGCCCGTCTCCAGCATCGGCCATGCGAGGGCGGCGTCGAGGAGGACCGACTTGGCTTCGTGGTCGGCGTCGACGTAGATCACGTGAAAGGTGCGTTTTCCCTGGTTCTGCATCAACCATGGATGGGTGCAGCTCTTGATCTTCTCGATCGTCTTTCCCGCCATGTTGGCGTCGAACCGCTTCTCGTAGTCGTCCTTCCACCACGAGTCGAGACAGGAGAGCACTCCTCCCCGTGGCACGATCACGTTGTCGTAGACCCAGCAGGCGGAGCGGCCTTCGAACGCCCCGAGTTCGAGCCAGCGAATCGGCCCCGCCGGGAGCTTTTCGATGACGTGCCGCTGCCAATGCGGGATATTGTGACTGAACCAGTCAGAAGTAAATTCGGGCATGGCGTGTCACTCGGTCCATGGGGTAAAGGCATCGCTGGTTCAGGCGGTGAAGTCTAATTCCACCACAGAAGCCTTCGCAAATGCCTTCCGCCGGGCATGGGGGATCGACCCCGCACGTTTTTCGTGCGATTCTTCGGGCCAGCGGTCGCCAGGTCTCCAAGACGGCGACCTCCGCCCCGGAGCCTGCACGCACGATGGCGTCAAGCGGCTGACGAGTTGTTCCTGACGAGTTGCGGGCAGACCGCCTACTGCGGAGGAGCGACCGGCCGGCGGGCCAATTCGGGCTCTTGTTGGCTCCGCGGCAACGACACGCCCGTGACGTACCAACCTTCGGGCACGGTCTGCATGCCGACACCCACTGTGCCGAAATACCGCCGGACGATCTCGAAATCGGGCAGCGTGCTGCCATCCAGCCGCTGCGTCCGCACCGTACCAGGCTTGCCGTCGCCGAGGATGCCATTGAGGAGTTGTCCCGTCAGGCTCTTCGACTTCGGCATCGAGCCCTGCCGCAGCATCTCGTAGGCAGGACGAATCGCCTCGTCCTCGCGGGTGAACGACCGGGTCGCAGCCTTGCCCGGCAACAGCCTGTTCAACTCCGCGGCCATCTGCGTGTAGTCGGCCGCCGATCCGAGGGACTCGATGTCGCCCTTCGTGGCCAGTACCCGTTCGAGGATGTCGCGGTGAGACGCCACGAACAGGTGCCCGTGGGCCACGGTCACGACCGAGTGCGGCAGGAGTTTCTCGTCGCGTTCGCGAAGCTTCGAGCGGCGACGGCTGGCGTCGTCATCGTGATCCGCATGGGGCACGGCACCGCCCGGCAGCTCCACCTCGAGCTGCGGAATCGCCATCGACCGATCGATGAGTTCCCAGGCGACGTTGCCCTGGACGTCGATCTTCGCCATGTCGGGATCGATCGACATGCTCTTGGCCACGGTGGCGGCCAGCCGAGACGGATCGACCGTTTCCACCGCGATCACGAGCCGCTCACTGTCCGTGCCGATCGGCGTGGCATGGTCGGTGATGAGCGTCACGCGGCTGCCGAGGCAGCCGACGAGATCCTTTTCCAGATCGATCTGCGGACCATCCGGATCCTCCTTCACCGAGGCGATCACGTCGTCGTAGACACCCTTCTCGCCCACGATGTCGTCCACGAGCGACTCGACGGTGACGAAGGCGTTGCGGAGGTCGAACTGCAGCGACGTCCATCCGGCAATATCCCGTGGCACCCACGGCTGCGGGCCGATCGAATCGATATCAGGGAACTGCAGCATCCGGGCGGCAAGTTCGAACCGATCGGCCGCGAGCGGCTGCTTGCCGGGGAGGGGAGGGGCGTAGACCATCGTGTGATGCCTCATCGCATGGCCCCCGTCATCGAACACGACCACGCCACCGGCGCCCTTTACGGCACTGAAGCCCTGGCGACCAAGAATCGCAACGTAATCGGGGCCCTTCCGCTTTTCCCGCGGGGGATTGGTGGCCTGATATGCCTTGGCAAACGGCAGCGGATCGACATACCAGCGGACCGCCGCGGTCGACGCCGGCACCTGGCCCTGACAGCGGCCCATGACGGTGGAAAAAGCCGGCAGTGAACCGACGCAGTCCCCACGACCCTGGCCGAGCGTGCCCATCACCTGCGCGACGAGGGCCGGGTCATCGCCGACGATGATCGCGTTGCCGGAGAGCGCGAAGGCAACCCGCTGATCGCTGGAAGGGCCGCCATTGTCGGTCGATGGCAACTGGTAGACGGTCAGCGGACCGTCGCCGTTGGCGGCGACCTTCGTGCCCTTCTGTTCGGCCATCCGCTGGTTCATCTTGTCGACGAGACGACGGGCCTCGGCATCGTGACCGGTGACGTCCACGAGCACCACGGTGGCCAGCTTGCCGGCGGGTGACCCGACAGCGGCCAACGCATACTCGCCACCGGCGACCTCGAGCAGGTCGTCGAGCGTGAGGCCGAGCCGGCCGAGCCGGCCGCTGTTGGAACTCTCCAGCTGTTTGCGGACGCTCTCGATGAACGGCTTCATGTTCGGGTCCTTGAGCAGGAGCCCGTATTGCGTGCGGTTGAACCGCTGCCGAAATTCCGGCCCATGGGAGATGCTCACCCAGCCTCGTGTCGTGGCCGGAAAAATCTTCTCGCTCGGCGGGAAGGCGGCTTCTGCGCGGGCCATCGCCGCGGGCGCAAGCAGTCCCGACAGGACCGAGCCAACCGCGACAGCCACGGCGACCGTGACCCGCGTGGAGCGGTGGCAAGAACGGATCGGATGATGGCAGATGGTTCCGTCCACGAAAAACACTCCTTGGGCTTGGGCGTGGCGCGTTGGCACATTCCGCGCGACCGGCATGACTCTCATGTATCGTGCTTCGGGGCACGATTTCTCGACCTGAACCGCGAAGTTTCGCAGGTCGAGGCTGTTCCCAGCAAGCCAAAAACCCCCAATCAGCCGCCGCGGAGACGTTGCCACAGGGGCGACGCGGGGCTGGGGTATTTGGGCTGGACCAGCTGGACCGAACCGCCATGCTCGCGAGCAGCACTCGTGACCTGCCCGGTGATGGCGCTACAGCCGACCAGGATCGCCAGCGCCACGGCAACAGCAGTGGCGAA
>JBIIMX010000044.1:0-14160 GCA_044337765.1 Pirellulales bacterium
TTTTGGAGATTCACGATCCGGCGGTGCAAAGCCTGCTGGTCGCCGTCGACGAAGCGTCGATGGCGCGGACGCCCCTCGACCCCAAGGATCGCGTCCACCACCTCGAGGATGCCCTGCGACGCCGCTCGGCCCAGCGGCAGGCGCACCGCAGCGCTCGTACACTGAAGACCTCCCGGCTGGATCCCGGCTCGGAGGCGGCTCTTTTGGAGCAGCTTGTCGCCCAACGGCGGGCTGTTCAAGGTATGACTGATGTCGATGAGGGCATGACCGAACCCAAGGATGGGTGAAGGTGCCCGTCTCGTCGCTGCAATCGGCCTCGTTGGAAACATCGCTTTCCAGCAGGTCGGGGGGCGGTGCGCGAGGTGACGGTACGATGGTGAAGGAGAACCCACTGATGCGTCGATCTGCGAGCACCCTGTCGATGTCCCAACCCGCAAATGTGAACCGTCCGGCTCAGGCCGGCACAGACCCCGATGCCAAGGCCGAGGCCAAGCCTGAGGCGGCTGTCGATCCTGCCGCCCCGGTCGCTCCGTCCACCCTGCACCCCGATGCTGATCTGGCGGCTTTGATTGCGGCGGGGAGGGAGCAGGGATACCTCACGTTCGATCAGGTCAACTCCTACCTGCCCGACGAAGCCGTCGACCCGGAAAAGATCGACTCCCTGCTGGTCGCGCTCGAGGAACAAGGCATCGAACTGTGCGACACGCCGCCCGAGCCCGGCGAGCAGGTCGCCGTGACGACGGCAAAGGTCGCCAAGCCGCGGGCTTCGCAGCCGCGCCGCGACGAGGCAATCACCACGGCGCCGTCCAACGCCGGGAACGATCCGATTCGCATGTATCTGGCCCAGATGGCGGAAATCCCGCTGCTCACCCGGGCCGAGGAAATCTCGCTGGCCAAGAAGATCGAGGTCACCCGCAAGCGGTTTCGCCGGGCGATCCTCGGCTGTTCGTATTCGATGCAGGCCACGGTCGAGACGCTTCGCCGCGTCCACGAAGGGAAGTTGCCATTCGACCGCACGATCAAGGTCTCGCTCACCGAACGGCTGACGAAGGAGCAGATCCAAGCGCGGATGCCCCACAACCTGCAAACGCTCGAGCACCTGATCGATCAGGACAAGGCCGATTTCCGCATGCTCATCAGCCGCAAAGCGTCGCCCGAGGCGACCCGCGCGGCCCGGCTGCGGTTTCGCCGCAGCCGTGGCAAGTCGCTGATGCTCGTCGAGGAGTTGAGCCTGCGGACGCGGAGGGTGCAGCCGTTGGTCAAACTGCTGCGCGGCATGTCTGGCCGCATGGACGATCTCCAGCGGAGCCTGCGGCTGATGGATGCCGGGGAGATGTCGCGCGACGACCGCGCCGACATTCGAAAGGAGCTCCGCGACCTGATGCTGACCACGCTCGAAAGCCCGCGGTCGCTCCGGCGGCGGGTCGATATGTTCGCGCGGCTGAAGGCCGAATATGAGTCCGCCAAACGGAATCTCTCCGCGGCCAACCTGCGGCTCGTCGTGTCGATTGCCAAAAAATACCGCAATCGCGGGCTGAGCTTCCTGGATCTCATCCAGGAGGGCAACACGGGCCTGATGCGGGCGGTGGACAAGTACGAGTACCGCCGCGGCTTCAAGTTCTCGACCTATGCCACCTGGTGGATCCGGCAGGCGATCACGCGGGCCATCGCGGATCAGGCCCGCACGATCCGCATTCCGGTGCACATGATCGACGTGCTTTCCAAGCTGCGGACGACCGCCAAGAAACTGCTCCACGAACTCGGCCGCGAGCCGATGGCGGAGGAGATCGCCGTGGCCGCGGGCGTGGCGATCGAGGAGGCACGCCGGGTGCTCGACATGGGACGGCAGCCGATGAGCCTCGACCGACCTGTGGGCGAAAGCGAGGATGCCAGCTTCAGCGAGTTCGTGGAGGACTCGAGCACGGCGAGCCCCACGCACTCTGCCACGCACGGGCTGCTCAAGGATCGTCTCGAATCGCTGCTGAAGACCCTCACCTACCGTGAGCGGGAGATCATCAGGCTGCGATACGGTCTCACTGACGGCTACACATACACGCTCGAAGAGGTGGGACGGATCTTTCGTGTGACACGGGAACGGGTTCGGCAGATCGAGGCGAAGGCGGTCAAAAAACTGCAGCACCCGGTCCGCTCAAAGCAACTCGAAACCTTCATGGAAGCCATGCCCGGCTGACCAGAGGGCTCTTTTCAACGCACACGGGCCGGCTGCGAGGGCAGCCGGCCCGGTGTTTTTCAGCCTTCGATCTGGTAGCATCGGGCAACGGGGCCATCCCCCTCCGAAACGAAAGCGACTCCATGTCCACCGTCGTCGTCAGCGAAATCATGCGGATCCTGCACCGCATCCACACGCAACTCTCTGATCTGCGGGGGCGGATCGCCGCCGGACCCCGTCAGATTGCGGCGTATACGGCGCAGGTGGCGGCGGCGGATGCGACGCGGACGGGAGTGCAGGATGACGTCAAGAAGGCCAAGATGGCGGCCGATCAAAAGCAACTCCAGTTGAAGACCGCCGAGGCGAAGATCCACGATCTCGACGGCAAGCTCAATGCCTGCAAGACCAACCGCGAGTATCAGACGCTCACGGAGCAAATCGCGGCTGATCGGATGGCAACGAAGGTGCTCGAGGACGAGATACTCGAGGCACTTGAACGGATCGACACGATCAAGAAGACGCTGCCTGCCGCGGAGTCGGCCGTGGAAGCGGCCCGCAAGGTGCTGGCGGAGACGAAGGTCCGCGTGGCCTCCGAGGCGACCCACCTCGACAGCGAGGTGCAGCGACTACGTGGCGAACTCGAAACGACCGAACGCGAACTGCCCGCGGACATGCGCGATCTCTACGACCGCGCCGTCAAGCAGAAGGGAGCGGATGGAATGGCTCCTCTCGACGGCGAGAGTTGCGGAGGCTGCTTCCGCCAGATCACCGGGAACATGCATTCGGAACTGCTCGTCGGCAAGGTTGTGATGTGTCGCAGTTGCGGCCGACTGCTCTACCTGCCCGAGCGAGTGTCGTCGGGCTGATCGCGGCCGTGGGCCTCGCCTTCTTTCAGGTGTGCGTTCAGGGACGCCCGACCACTCATCCATAAGATTCCTCATCTTTCCAAGGAGCACCTCATGTCCTCCGACCGCATTCCGATGACCCGCGCGGGCTACGACAAGCTCAAGGCGGAAGCCGATCAACTCGAGACCGTGGAGATGCCGAAGCTTGCCCAGCGGGTGGCTGCCGCCCGCAGCGAGGGCGATCTCAGCGAAAACGCCGAGTACCACGGGGCGAGGGAAAGTCAGGGCATGATGCAGGCGAAGATCAACGTCCTCCGCGACAAGTTGGCCCGGGCCGTGATCGTGGAACGGGCGAAGGAGGCGGGCGACGAGGTCGTCTTCGGAGCGACCGTGGTCGTGAAGGACCTCACGTTTGGCGACGACGAGGTGTTCGTGCTCGTCGGCGCGGGCGAGGAGGATTACGACGCCGGCCGAATCAACGTTGCCAGCCCCTTGGCGCAGGGCCTCCTGGGCCGGAAGGTTGGGGAAAAGGTCTCGATCAACGTGCCTGCCGGCACGATGAAGTTTGAGATCCGCGAGGTCCGGTTCGACGATTAGCTCACAATGAAGGGCGCTTGGCGAGTCTCCCGGCGAGGCGCCTGCCGACCAGGATCCGGTGCTACGCCGGATTCGCCCGCGGTCTCGCCTCGCGGGAGCACTCGCGTCCTGTCCGCCACGGAAGCATGCAGATGCCCAGCCTCGAGTCGATGCGGTTCACGAATCGATTCACGCAGGAACTGCCCGGTGATCCCGAGCCGCACAACAGCCGGCGGCAGGTGCGTCAGGCATGTTGGTCTCGGGTGAGCCCCACGCCGGTCGCCGCTCCCAGACTCGTGGCGTATGCCAGCGAGGTGGCGGATCTGCTTGGCATCGAGGTGACGCCCGACACAGAGCAGGCATTTGCGGAGGTGTTCGGCGGCAGCCGGCTCCTGGCCGGTATGGACCCGTTTGCGATGTGTTACGGCGGGCATCAGTTTGGCCATTGGGCGGGCCAGTTGGGTGACGGCCGAGCGATCAACCTGGGAGAGGTCGTCAACGAGCGCGGCGAACACTGGACGCTCCAGCTCAAGGGGGCCGGCCCGACCCCCTACTCCCGCACCGCCGATGGACGTGCGGTGCTGCGATCGTCGATCCGCGAGTTTCTCTGCAGCGAGGCGATGCACCACCTCGGCGTGCCTACCACGCGGGCCCTGAGCATCGTGGCCACCGGCGAGAGTGTGGTCCGAGACATGTTTTACGATGGCCATCCCAGACCGGAGCCCGGCGCTGTCGTCTGCCGCGTCGCACCGTCGTTTACCCGGTTTGGCAATTTTCAGATCTTCGCCATGCGGCAGGAGCTCGATCATCTGCGGATGTTGGCCGACTTCACCCTGCGAACGGACTTTCCGCACCTGCTGGCTGGACAAGGGCCGGCGTCCCAAGAGACGATCGCCGCGATGTTCGAGGAGATCTGCCGACGGACAGCCGAAATGATCGTCCACTGGATGCGGGTGGGTTTCGTGCACGGGGTGATGAACACCGACAACATGTCGATCCTTGGACTGACGATCGACTATGGCCCGTACGGCTGGCTGGAAAACGTCGATCCCGACTGGACGCCAAACACGACCGATGCCGAGGGCCGCCGCTACCGCTTCATCGCCCAGCCGCAGATCGGCCACTGGAACCTGTTGCAACTCGCCAACGCGCTGCTGCCGCTTGTCGGCAGCCCAAAACTGCTTGAAGCGGCACTCGATGCCTACGTTGAGCGATTTCAGGCGGGCTACCGGCAAGTCATGGCCGACAAGCTGGGCATCGGAACTGCTCCTGCGACTGCCGAAGATCCGCTTGTCGCCGATCTCTGGCCGCTGCTTGCTGCAGCTGACGTCGACATGACGCTCTTTTTTCGAGGCCTGGCGACGATCGAATCGGGAGACGATCGGCCGGCCGATCCTGCCGGTCTGCTCGCGGCGGTAGCCTCAGGCTTCTATGAGCCGCAGGCGGGAGCGGCGAACGAACGGGCCTCCCTGGGGGCCTGGCTTGTCCGTTATCAGACGCGGGTTCGCCAGGAGGCTGCTCCTGACAGTGTCCGCCGGGAACGGATGAACGCGGTCAACCCGCTCTACGTGCCGCGAAACTACCTGGTGCAGTTGGCGATCGACAGGGCCGAGGCGGGTGACTTTTCGCTGGTGCGGGAGACGCTCGAGGTGCTACGACGGCCCTACTCCGAGCAAGCGGGAATGGAGGTCTTCGCGGCAAAGAGACCCGAATGGGCCCGCCATCGGGCCGGCTGTTCGATGCTCTCGTGCAGTTCGTAGATGCTGCCGCGCTTTCCGGAAAAGACGCCCCTCAGCCGCCGCCCCAGTCAGGTCGCGGCAGGGAGTTCACAGTCGGCGGCGCGACCGCTGCCAACGCCGCCAGTCGGGACCGCGTCGCCTCGACAGCCGTACCGGTGAGGTGCTCGATGGCAAGATCGAACCGCACGCTCGCATTCGGGGCCAGGGGCACCACTCGGCCGTGCGACTCCTCGTACGATCGCGGGTTGGGGAAATTTGTGCCGGGCTCGAGGCCGGTCACGTAGCCGTCGGCGAGGCCCGCCTGATTCTTCCAGAGCGTGAAGCATGGGAGCGTGTCGGTCCGCCATGAGAGGCAGGCGGCATGCCTTCCTTCCGGGGCCACGAGCATCGCGGTTGCCAGCCCTTTTTCGTCGGCCCTGTGCCGCATGAAATGGCACTCCTCGCTGCGGCCGGCCCGCGGCGCGTCGAAGCGATTCCATCTGGCAAGATCCCCCGCCGCCGTCTGATCGCGGGGCGCCAGTTCGTCGATCGCCGACACCAGTTCAGCGCCGGGGCCAAGGAATGGCGGGCCGAAGTTGACGTGGTAGAGCATCTGCATTGTGGCAGGTCTGTCGGAGATGTTCTTGACCGTGTCGGTCCATGAAACCCGCTGCCGTTCGGCATGCAGCGTGAGAGACGTCGTCATCCGCAGGGCATGGAAGTGGAACCGCGTCTCGTCGACGGCGCCAGTGAGCGTGATCGTGCCCGCCGCATCGTCGAGCGTGACGTCGAGATGATGAGCCGGGAGATTCGCGATACGGCCGTGCAAGGGATGTCTCAGCCGGCCGGTCGCGTCGAAATCGGGCGCACCGTTGCTCACGAGGCCGCAGCGGGCCACGAGTTCATCGAAGCCGTCGAGCCAGCCGAGTCCCGATGGTTCGGTGAGCGGCACGAACCGCGGATGCACCGGTCCGTGCACCGGCGACTGCCAGCCCAGCTCGAACTCGCCTGCCATGATCTTCCAGATGCCGAGCCCCCGATCGGGAAGCACGAAGACCTTCGTCGAGCCCGCCACGAGTTCCACGAGGAGCACGCCGTCACGGCGGCCGCCGGCGAGCCGTCGCGAGCGGACGGCAAGCGGCCCGATCGAGACGTCGACCTTGTCAACGCCGAAAAAGGACGCACCTCGATGGGACGTAATCAGCTGAAGCGTCTGCGACGACATGGACTGACTCCTCGAATGAGAGACTGCACGGGCCTGTCATCCTCACGTGCAGCCCCATCCTTCTGCAAGCCCGCAGCGGCGACGGTGCCGGCTCCGCCGGCAAGGGCGGTTCACACCTCGACACCCTGCCAGAGGGCCGAACCGACCCGTACGAGCGTCGATCCCTCCAGGATGGCCTCGACGAAGTCGCCGCTCATGCCCATCGAAAGTTCCCGAAGTCCCGTTGCCATGGGGAAGCGGCCGGCCAGCTCGTCTCGCAGTTCACGCAGCCGGGAAAATTGCCGCCGGGCCGCCGGGCCGCTGTCGGTTCCCTCCGGTACGGCTGCCATGCCCATCATGCCGAGCACCCGCACGTGCGGCGCACGCGAGGCTGCCTCCAGGACTGCGGCCAGCTCTGATTCCATGATCCCGGTGCGACCAGGATCGCCGGCGAGATTGACCTCGATCAGGGCATCGCAGACAAGACCGGCGGCAGTCGCCTCGGCCTCGACCGCCTCGAGGAGCCGCAGACTGTCGAGCGAGTGCAGGAGCGACAGCAGGGGCAACGTGCGGCGGATCTTGTTGCGCTGCAGGTGTCCGATCATGTGCCAGCGGGGGGCGGGCAGATGATCGGCCAACGCCGTCGCCTTGGCCCAGAGCGACTGCGGCCGGCTCTCCGCCAGATCGAGGCAGCCGGCCTCGAGGAGCAGCGTTGTCGACGCCGCCGATACGTACTTCGTCACGCCGACCAGCCTTACTTCGCCCGGATCGCGGCCGGCCAGCCGGCAGGCCTCTGCCATGCGGTCGCGCACCTCCGCGAGGTTGCGACGGCAGCAGTCGGCGTGATCGTCCGCGGCGGCCATGACGCTCCCCGGGTCAGCGGCTCAGTGGATTTCGATGTCGCGATCGACGACACCCGTCCGCCCGATGCGGCCCATGAGAAATCCGCACGAGATATTGCAGCCGAGCACCGAGCGGTTTCGCGGCTCGTCGAGCGTGCGGTAGACGAGCCACTGCTCCAATCCCTGCTGGACACGAAAGCCGACGGCCTGTTGCGGCGGCAGGTTCTGCCGCGTGTCGGCCACGGTCAACTGCCGCCATGTGAGCGGCCGTCCCTGCCGCTTTGGCTCGAGATCGAGCCAAAGCGGCGCGTAGCAACGGCTTCCGGCCGTTTGATGCTCGAGTGCGAGCCCGTCGGGTGTGACCGCGAAGCTGCCGCGGCCTGCGGTCTTCCACTCGGACATCGGCAGCGGCAGTACCATCAGCCGCGGCTTCGTATCGAAGACGAGGATCTCGCGGGTCTCACCCGCCTGTTCGCCCTCGAGCGTGGCCGCCAGCGGCACCACCGACTCGATCCGCAGACCACCGTTGGCATGGCCTTGCAGCGGTTGTGGCAGCAGTTCGCCGGGCACGTCATCCCCCGAGTCACCGGGCCGGTCGCCTGGCCGGTGCGTGATCGCATCGGCCAGCAGAACGACGCGGTCGCGAGGCAGCAGCACGACCTGTCGATCGATTTGCAGGCCGCCAGCCAGGGGAGCAATGATCTCCAAGTAGGTCGCTTTCTTGTCGGACTCCCAGCAGGACAGGCTCCAAGGCCCTTTCATCTCGAGTGGCCTGCCATTCTTCGAGCCCCGCCATTGCCATGGCCCCTCGATCAGCAGCCGGTCGCCGACGGCAATCTCCAGATGCGGCACCTCGTCACGATAGTCAATCAGCAGGCGGATCGCGTTTCGCTCCCAGCCCGACCGGATGATGGCGGTGGCTGCCGCCGCATCATGCACGTCCCGGGGCAAGAGCCGCTCCTGCGCGGCAGCCATTTTTTTTCGACCGCCGGTCGCACGGCGTTGTGTCGCCCCCTGCACTGCTTCGGCAGTGCGGCGCACCCGCTTGCGGCCGGAGGCCACGGCCACGGCCAGCAGCGGATCGGAAAACGCGGCCGGCATGCGGCCTGCACCCACGAGCAGACGGCCCTGGCCACCGAGCAGGCGAAGTGTCGTGGCGACTGCCTGTGAGAAGAGTTGCTCGGTCGAATCGTCCCAAGGCAGGGCACCTGTTGCCAGTCCGATATCCCGCGCCCCGCTCCACCGGACCACCCGTTCGACCATTGCCGCCGAGCCCCGAAGTCTGATCGTTCCCTCTGCCGACACCAGCCGCCGAATCTCTTCGGCAAGCGATGATGCGGCATCGTGGTCGAGGCATCGGCAGGCTTCGATGTCTCGGAAGAGCCGCGACATCGCCAGGACGAACCGCGCGGCGAGCGTGTCGCCGGCGGCGAGCGGTGTCTGTGCCGACCGCGCCGACTTCACCAATCGCTCGAGCAGTCCGCCCGCCGAGCCGCCCGCCCGCCTGGTCCGCGCCATCCACGCCAGTCCCCAGGTCGCCGCCTCGCAGAGGAGCCAGCGTTCACGGTCTGCGGTCGACGCGGCCGCGTCGTCGAGGCAATCGCTGATCGCGCCCTCGATGAGTGTCATGTGCTGCATGTCCCGCGAGCGTCGCTCGATCTGCCGTGCCAGTCGTCGCAGGCGGCGACGCACATCGAGCGATTCGCTCAGATCGGCGATCGCGAGAATCTGTCGGCCCGCCGTTCCGGTTCCCACTTTGGCGGGCGTGCGCTCCAGATCAGAAGGCGTGGAGGTTGCTTCGGCCGGACCGGCGGCGGCCCCGGAACCGTTCGCAGAGCCGTTATCAGCCCCGTCGCGCTCATGCAGGATCGCAGCTGACCCGGTCGTCGTCACATCCGACTGGGCGTCGGCAGCGGCCTTGCCTCGCTTGCCAGATTTTCCGGGCTTGCCATTCCGCATCTGCGTGCTGTTTGTGACCATGAGTTCATCCGTGCCTGAGGCTCGTCTGGGCCCGGCTCGGATTCGCACCGGCCGTCGGGGTGGGGTATGGTACCTGACGGCAGCCCTGGCATCCACGACCCCACCGCACCTCTGCTGCACCGCCCATGCCGTCGCCATCGCCCTGGAATCGACCATCGAAGCAGCCTTCCCACGGAGGGTCCCGGCGGAGCGGCAGTCGGGCCTTGCAGCCTGCGGTCGCGTTCCTGACGATCCTCGCACTCGCGACGGCTGTCCGCGGAACAGAGCCGAGCCGGGGGCCGGAGGTTCCCGATCGCCACCCGGAACTCAAACGGCTGTCGCCCACCGAGGAGGTCTGGATCGACGCCAAGAACAGGCAGGTCGTCGTGGGTGGCGAGATTGCGATCGACAAGGGACCGATCGAGTATTTTGCCTGTCCGCACGGCACCAAGGAACACGAATCGATCGTATCCACGCGGTCGACCGCCCGGCTCGTGCACGCGGCGCTCTTGGCCATCGGACTCGTTCCGGGCAAGCCGGTGTCGTTCGACCCCGAATACGCGGCCGCCACCGGTCCGGTGGTCCGCGTCGCGATGCGTTGGAAGGACGACAAGGGCGTCGTCAGCCAACGCCCGGCACAGGAGTGGATCCGCGACAACCGCACCGGCAAGCCGATGGAGGAGCAATGGGTGTTCGCCGGCAGTGCATTCTGGACCGATCCCTCAGACGGCAAGGAGTATTACCAGGCCGATGGCGGCGACCTCGTCTGCCTGTCCAATTTCCCGACGGCCATGCTCGACCTGCCGATCGAGAGCTCCCAGTCCAACGAGGCGCTTCTCTTCGACGCCTTTGAAGGCAGGGTGCCTCCCAAGGGAACGGCCGTCGAGATGATCTTTTCGGCGGCGGTGCCGGCTGGAGAATAGCGTCACGCTAGGCCACGTGGCAGTGGGCCAGTATTTCCGCCGGCGTGCTGACATAGCCCGTATAGAAGGGGCCGAATTCAGCATACCGTGCGCTCGCCTCGTCGAAACGCATCGTGTAGACGATCTCCTTGAGAAACTCAGGGCGCCGGGCCCAGAGTGTCACACCCCACTCCCAGTCGTCGAGCCCCACGCTCACGGTGATGAGCTGCGTGACCCGGCCGCCGAATGTCATCCCCGTCCGGCCATGCTCGGCCATCAGCCGGCTGCGTTCCGCGAACGGCAGCGAGAACCAGTTCTCACCGACCTTTCGCTTCTTGTTCATCGGATAGAAGCAGGCATTCGGCCAGGGGGGTAGTTCCGGCTCCAGACGCGCTTTCCGCATATGGTCTTCGCGGGCGGCATACCCCTGCACCTTCGCCTTCCAGGTGGGGCTGTCGCGGGTTTCCCCTTCCACGATGAGCCGCTCGCCGAACTGTTCCACGGTCGGCACGTATTCGCTCACCTCCGTGAGCCCCACGAAAGAATAGGTGGGCTCGATCGCCGGCCCGAGCGGTCCGGACAGCAGCCGCTGATGCACGTCGTCGACCTTCAGCGGCGACGGATCCATGGCCATCACGCCGAAGTCGGCCTTGTGGCCGGGCACGAGCCATGTCTGCAGGCGGAGCGGAGCCCGCGAATCTGTCGGATCGAGCGACTCACGGAAGAGCCTCATACCCTCCAACCGCGCCTCCGGCGACAGCGAGGCCAGCCGCGTGCGGTCGAACCGGTAAAACAGGTGGCTGACATGCCAGCCCTTCTCCGGCGAGGTCGACACCTCGCTGCTTGCCTGCTGTCCTGCATGGTGGCCCGCATGGGCTCCAGCACCGTGCGGCGTCGGCCGCCCCGTCGCAGGTGTCGCGTCCGTGCCCGTGGTGGGGGCGTGGGCAGGGGCAGATTCCGGGGGGGAGGTCGGCTGCATCAGTGCTCAACTCCAGCAGAAAAAGGAACAACGCCAGGCCGCGCTTGCCAACACCGAAACATGACTCTTCGACGGCATGGACGCAGTGTACGCCGCCCGCATCTGCCCGCACAGGCACCCTTCGCGGTTTGCCGCCGCTGACCGGGGGCCGCCACCCATGGGCACCGTATGCGTTTTCGACAGGAAGTCGATACGATTGACGGGAGGGAGCGGGTGCAGCACTCTGCACAACCCACCCCGGCGGTCATCATCGCCGGCGGCCGCCGCCCGCACGAGGAAGAGAGGGCCGACATCATGGGACAGGTCATCGTCGATCCACAGGAACTCCGCCGGTTTGCCGCCCGGCTGCGTTTCTTCAGCACAGAAGTGATGACGCAGATGCAGGGAGTGCAACGGCAGTTGGCAGCGCTCAGCTCCACGTGGCGGGATCAGGAGCAGCAGAAGTTCACGGAGGAGTTCGAACAGCAACTGAGCACGTTCGCCCGGTTCGTCGAATTGACCGAAGACTACGTGCCGTTCCTCATCCGCAAGGCCGAACGGGTCGAAGAGTACCAGCAGCAACGCTGACCCCCCCCTGCCCCATGTCAACACAGGCGGAAGTCAAATCGATCGACACGCTGGCCTTCGTGAAGGCGGCGCTGGCTGCGTTTGGTCACGAGAGTGGCCAGTCGCTCGCCGAGGTTGAAATGCAGATGCAGCGGGCGGTCGACTGGATCTGCATCGAACAGGCCGCCTACTGGAAGACGGAGGTCCGACGGGCCGCCGATGGCGTCAACCAGGCCATGAAAGACCTGCAGCACTGCCGCACCTTCAAGAAGGTCGGCAATAACGAGCCCTCCTGCATCGAGGAGAAGAAAGCCCTCGAGAAAGCGAAGAAGCGGCTTGCGAGGGCCGAGCAGAAGGCCGAGGCGGTGCGGCGGTGGACGCCCGTCGTTCGGCAGGAGTCCCAGGAAACCGGCGTCCGAATGACGCGGTTTCGCGAAGTCATCGACCTCGACTGCCCAAAAGCGGTGGCCCGGTTGGAACGGATGCTCCGCGCGCTCGATCACTACGCCCATGCCGCGTCGCCAAATGGCGGGGATGGCGGGGCGGCAGCTGCGACCGAAGCCTCTGTCGCAAGGCCATTGGAGGAATCGAAGCCGACAGCCGTGCCGCCGCCCACGCCGCCGACCGGCCGGGATGGGGGTGACGCATGAGAGGCGATCTCTCCAGCGGCGCATCGAAAATGGCACTGGCAATGAAGCAGCTGCAGCTCAAATGGGAGGCGGCCCGCGAGACCTGGGACGATGCCACGAGCCGTGCGTTTCACAAGGAGCACATCGAGCCGCTGCCCCCGAAAGTCAAGCAGACGCTCGAAGCGATCGGCCGCATGGCCGAGGTGCTCGCGCGTGCCAGTCGCGATGTGAGCGACACCGACGATTTGTGATCGCATGCGACCGCTTCCATCTCCTTCAATTCCCATCACCATGCCGGACCTGCAACCGTGAGCCCCACCTCCTACGATCGCGAACAGCTGCGTCAGCAGATCACCCGTCTCCGTCAGGCCTCCGCTGCCCGGAGCCGGCTGGAGCACGAGATCGCCTCCGAATACGAGACGGCGATCACGACAGTCCGCGAGGAGGCAGAGCGGGCGCTGGCTGCCGTCGAGGAGCAATGTGCCCGCGAGACCGCCGCGGCACGCCGCGAACATGCGGCGGTGGTCCAGAAGGCCGATGCGTCCGCCGCCTCCGACCGCGAGAAGCTTGATACGCAGCGGAAGTCTTTTACAGCGACCATCAACCGCAACTCGGAAAATCAGGAGCGGCAGCTGAAGGAAGACGCCCGGTTCGACGAGGGATCGTCGAGGGAGGTTTTCAAGGAGAAGCGGGCTGAGCCGGGAAAAATCCTGCGGCGCGCCGAGAAGGAGCTGGCCGGCATCGCCGCCCAGCTCGACGAGGCCGACGCGAGCAGCCTCAAGCTTCTGGCCGCTCACGGGATCGCGGTGGCCCCTGTGGCGGCCGCACCCGCCGATGTGGAGCCGCTGCCGACCGGCGCCGCCCTGCTCACGTCGCTCGAGCAGCTCCGCGCCAGCGTGGCCGATACGGCGACCCGGCTCGTCGGTCTCAAGAGCGTGGCCACCGCCTTTTCAGGCGGCACGCGGGCAGCGGCGATCCTGCTGCCGGTCCTGCTGGGCATCGCCGCGGCTGCGGCCGCATTTTTCCTCGTGCCCGACACGCTTGCCGCCGACCTTGCCACCAAGGCGGGTGCTGCCGCGGCCGTGCTGGTCGGCGTCGGCGGGGCTGGCGTGGGGCTGGGGCTCTGGTTGATCGGCCGGATGCGACGGGCCGCCGCCGCACAGGCCGGGGCACTCCGCGAAGAACTCGTCCGCGCGATCGATCGCACGCGGCAGTGCCTCGCAGCGGGAACCGACTACGTCAAGACGCGTCACGACGCCCAACTGGCAAAGTTGGACGCCACCTTCGCCGAGGAGTCGCAGCAGCGAAAGCTCAAGGCCGAGGCAGACATCACCGCCGCCGTCGAGAAGCGGGAGAAGTCGCTCGGTGAACTCGAGTCGAAGTATGCCGATGCGGTCGACAAGATTCAGAAAAAACTCGAAGCAGCGAAGGCGGCCGCCAAAGAGAAATACCCGCCCCGGCTCGAAGCGTTGGCTGCGAGCCGCAACGAGCAGGTGGAATCGCTCACCCGTGGGCGTGACGAGCGGCTGACCGCGGCGGAGCGGCGGCGTGCCGACCGCTGGAAGGAGATGACCGACGCGTGGCGGTCAGCCCGGACCGAAACGGCCGCCGTCTACGACGAGGCCAATCGTATCGACGCGGAAGCCTTTCACTCATGGGAGGACCTGGCCCGTGAAGACTGTCCGCTGCCGGTGGTCTCGCCACCAGGGCTGCGTTTCGGCCAGCTTGCGCTGTCGCTGGAGAAGGTGCCTGGTGGAGTGTCGTCGCAGCCGGAATTCAACGCCTTCGGA
>JBIIMX010000045.1:0-14143 GCA_044337765.1 Pirellulales bacterium
CGGCTTGGACAACGGCTTGTCGATGCGGAGCTGGGTGCCCGGCATCGAGTGCATCACCCACGTTCCTGCCATCGGCACGCGGATCTGACAGAAGACGTTGTCGTGCCGGCCGGGCGCCGCATCGGCTGCGACGGCGACGGGAAACACCAGTTCGGTCGCCGTCGCGGCGAACTCGAGTTCGGGAGCCTCAGTCTTCGCGGGCAGCCCCATCAGCTTTACCGTGGCGGTGCCCTCGAACGATCCTGGCTTCGTGACCTTGCACACGATCCTCGCCTCCTGTCCCGGCTCTACTGCGGCCTTCTCGGCGGCCAGTTCGATGAACGGCTCGGCGATGCGAATCGCGACCGGCAGGCTCGACACCCAGCCGGAGGCATCGTCCTTGTCCTTCACAGCAGCCGTCACCACCACCTGGCAGACGCCCACCGGGGCGTCGGCCGTGGCGTTGATCGGATACACGGCTTCGGAGTCGGCTTCGGAGACTTCGACGCTTGCGGGAGCGCCGATACCGGGCGGCTTGAAGGGAAACCCGAGCTTCACCTTTCCCGTGAAGCCCTCCTCGCGCATGATCCGCACGCGGAGATCCATGCTGCCACGCCGGACGACCGGCACCGCCGGCTGTTCGACTTCGATGCGAATCTTCGCCGGCTCCACGACTGCGATCGGAAGCAGGTCGCTGATGCTCGTGCGGTAGATGGCGTTGTTCGGCTGGCCCGAGACGAGTTCGGTTACCTGCCGCAGGCCGCCGACGACGCTGGCTGCTGCGTCATCCGTCCCGACGGTCTGCACCGACACCGTCGTCAGATTCGCGGTGGCGGCTGCGTCGGCGGTGGCTTCGAACACCGCCAACGTGCCCGTCGCCTTGCCGACAGTCGGCGGCGTGATCGCCCGTACGCCAGCAGGCAGGGTACCGAAGGCGAGTTGGACGGCGTCGTCGCAGGAAGTGCGGCTGGTGTTGAAGACCAAGGCGGTGCGATTGCCACGCGGCACGGATGCCACGAGCCGCTCCTGGGAGTTGGATCGGGCAGGCGGCACCGACACGGTGACCTGGGGCGGCGCCGGCTCGACGTCGATCCAATAGACGAATTCGTCGCCGCCGCGTCGCTGGTGGTCGTTGATGCGCACGAGGAAGGAGCCTTCTTCGGGGGTGGTGACGCTCACCTCGCAGTCAGGGCCGTCGGCGTCGTCGTTACCGGTGACCTTCTCCCGTTTCTCGTTGTCGCGATGGATGTTGACGACGAGATCGACAGGTGATCCGAGTCGGCGGCCCCGGCCCCGGATCCGCCAGACCGATCCCTTCGGCGCCGCGACGCGGATCCAGTCGACATCCTCCGACGCGTTCATGCGGCCGACGAGATTCGCCGGTGCCGACACGCGACCGGCCTCGGACGGCTCGTTATTCGGCTCCACCTCCAGGGTGGCCGGCACGCCGGAGACGCGAAAAGGCACGCCGACTGGCGACGCCACGCCGTCACGTTCAGGACGCACCTCGGCCAATCCCGCATGGTCGGCCTGCTGCGGCAGCACGATTTTCGTGCGGAACGGACCGGCGGGATCGCCCAGCCACTCGACCTCCATCTCGCCGCCCGGCTGGCCCCCCGGCGGCCAGGCCACGTGCGGCACCGGAAACCGCCCGACGTGGAGCAGGTAGACGCATCCGTCGTTGCCACCGTAGGCACTCTCTCGCACGCGGAGAAAATAGGTGCCGTCGGCGGGGGCAGTCGCGGCCAGCATCGCGTCTTGGACGAGAAGCGGGTGATCGTCGCAGGCTGCCAGCACGAACCCGCGTTCGTCGACGATGTCTATGCACGGGTCGAACATCTCCTGGTCGAGCCGGATGCCGTCGATGGCGACGGCGATCCGCTCGCCGGCGGCGGCACGTACCGGAAAGCAGTCGACATCCTCGCCTTTCACCACGCCCGTGATCGTCTGGGCGGTCGCTGGGGCGATCAGCGTCTGGCCTGCCGCGGTCGCAGACTGCAGGTCGTTGTTGGGCTCGGTTTCGGCTGTCTGCGGCAGGACGCCGACGCGGAACGTGCGCAGCTCCGACAGCCCTCGCTTCGTTCGAACCCGCAGCCGATGAGGCCCCAGCGGGCAATCGTTCGGGATGCGGATGGTCGCCTTGGCGTGCGTGGCATCGACGCCAGTGAGTGCCACCACCGAGATCGAGCCATTCTCGAACCAGAGCTGCTCAGGATCTGCCAACTCCTTGCCGGCCAGGGCGATCTCGAGTTCCGATCCCCGTGGCCCGCCGCCCGGTTCGATGCGGTCGATCGCCGGTTCGGCGGTGGCCCGTCCGCCGGCCAGGAATATCGCCGTGGTCGTGATGATCGTCAGCAGCGGTGCGCAGCAGTCCCGTTGGCCCGCGAAGCCGCCGCGTGATCGGATGCGGAAACGGTGCAAGAGCATGCCTCGCCTCGATGGTTGCCGACTGCGGCTCCCGGGGCCGTCAGGCCAGAAGGTCCTCGCGAACCTTGCCGCCGTCGACGATTTCAACGGGACGATTGCCGGGGGCCATCAGTTCCTTGTCGGCGACGATTCCCAGGCAGTGATAGACGGTCGTTGCCAGATCCTCGACCGACAGCGGATTGTCCCGCGGTTCCGCCGCGATGACGTCGGACGAGCCGTAGACGTTGCCCGCCTTGATGCCGCCGCCGGCCAGCAGGACGCTGAAAACTTTCGGCCAGTGGTCCCGCCCGCCGTCGTTGTTGATGCGGGGCGTGCGTCCGAATTCGCTCGAGACCATTACGAGAGTCGAATCCAGAAGGCCTCGCTGATCGAGATCGCGGATGAGCGCGGCATACGCCTGATCGAATGCGGGCAGCGTCTTCCGCATGTTGTCGCTGATCTTCTGGTGCATGTCCCAGCCGCCGTAGGAGAGCGTGACGAACCGTACGCCCGCCTCGACGAGCCGCCTCGCGAGAAGCATTCGCTGCCCGGCGGCATTGCGTCCATAGTCGTCCCGCATGGCATCAGGCTCCGCCTTGATGTCGAAGGCGCTGCGGGCCTCGTGGGAACTCACCAGTGAATAGGCCCGCTGGTAGAAGGAGTCCATGGCCGCGAGGTTTTCGGAGCCCTCGAGCCGCTGAAAGTGGCGGCCCACGGCATCCCGCAGCCGCTGGCGGTTTGCGAAGCGGTTGGCATCGACGCCGTTTGGCAGCGCCAGATCGCGGACCGTGAAATTGCCGTCGGCGGGATCGGATCCGATGGCGAACGGACCGTACGCGCTGCCGAGGTAGCCGGCGCCCGCGTCGGGGGCCGGAAGATTGGGAATGCTCACATAGGGTGGCAGGTCGGCACGCGGACCATACTCATGCGAAACCACGCTGCCGAAACTCGGGAAGGTGAGCGCGGGGCTCGGTCGATAGCCGGTGAACATGTTGTGCGTGCCCCGCTCGTGGGCCGCCTCGCCGTGCGTCATCGACCGGACCACTGTGATCTTGTCGGCGATCTGCGCCGTCTTGGCGAGCAGTTCGTTGAACTGAACGCCCACGATCGAAGTGTCGATCGGCTTCATGTCGCCACGGTATTCTCCTGGCGCGAGCGGCTTCGGATCGAACGTCTCCTGCTGCGCCCACCCGCCAGGGAGCCATATATGGATGACGCTCTTTGCCTTGCCCTCGAAGTGGGCGAAAGACTTCGCGTCGGCCCGCGCTGCGCGGCTTTGCAAATATCCGCCGAGCGACAGCCCGAGCGCCGAAAGGGCCCCGACGTGGAGAAAATCGCGGCGGCCGTTCATCCGGCCGGAGTTCCCCGCAGCATCACAAGACACGCCCGACATGGGTAAAACCTCCCAGGGTGCCAAAAGACCGACGCTCAAGTCTATCGGATCAACGTTCAGTGGTCCACTTGGCAAACCTATAGTCTGTGCCAAGAGTGATGCTTCGAGATTCTTCCGAAAGTGGGTGTTTCGGGAGACGCGTTCGTCGCAGTGTGAGACGACTTCCGGCATGGTTGGCCAACATAAGCCTGGCCGTTCGTCTCAGGCTGAGACGAACGGCGAGACGAATGGCGGGCTCAGGTCCCCCGTACGAGCGAGATGCCAAGTCCGACGAGCCTTAGCTTCCGTAGCGGAGAGTTTTTGAAGCGTGCCGTGTCCGGTGCTTCCGTGGCGGCGAGTTTTTTAACTTGCCGTGTCTGGTGCTTCCGTGGCGGCGAGTTTTTTAACTTGCCGTGTCTGGTGCTTCCGTGGCGGCGAGTTTTTCAAGCGTGCCGTGTCTGGTGCTTCCGTGGCGGCGAGTTTTTTAACTTGCCGTGTCTGGTGCTTCTCACAAGTTGGAAACTTGTGGCCACGTGGTCAAACGCTTCGGCAGAGCCTTCCGTGGCGGAAGTCGCTTGGAAAGGAATGGTAGGACGTCACGTTTCTCGTGACGGTCTCAAGCCTGCTACTCGTCGAACGACCTCTTGCTGCGGAGCAGGTGGTGGTAGTGCTGTGCAAAACGGTGCGCCTCGTCGCGGACATACTCCAGCAGCCGCAGGGAGTAGGAATCCCGCGAGAGCCGCAGTGGCTCGCTTCTGCCCGGCAGGAAGATCTCCTCCTCGCGCTTCGCCAGCGAGATCATGCAGGGGGGCACGATGCCGAGCGACTCGACCGCGTCCATGGCCGCGGACAGCTGCCCCTTGCCGCCGTCCACCAGGAAGATGTCGGGCAGCGAAGCGCCCTCGCGGGCGAGCCGCGCGAACCGCCGCGACACGACCTCGTGGATGCTCTTGAAATCGTCGATGCCATCGACCGTCTTGATCCGGTAACGCTTGTACCCGGGCTTGAAAGGCAGCCCGTCGATGAATTGCACGAGGCTCGCGACCGTCTCGTTGCCTGCCAGATGGGCGATGTCGACACCCTCGATCACCCGCGGTGGACGCGACAGGCCAAGCACTTTCTCCAGTCCGGCCAAGCCCTTCTTCGGATCGACGAGAAACACCTCCGGCTGCACGTGCTCCTCGAGGTCGCCACGCTGGTCGAGTGTCTCGAGCAGCCGGATCTCGTCGCGGAGTCGCGCGGCCTTCTCGAACTCGAGCGCCGCCGAGGCGGCGAGCATCTCTTGCCGCATCTCTGCGAGCAGCCGCTTCTTGCCGCCGTCGAGAAACGTCTTCAGCCGATTGATGTCGCGACGGTAGTCCTCCTTCGAGATGCGGAGGTTGCAGGGCGCCGTGCACTGGTCGATCGAGGCGAGCAGGCAGGGACGGAACCACCGCCACTGGTCGTCGTTGGCGTCGATGTCCAGCGAGCAGGTGCGAAACTTGAAGATGCGTTGCAGCACCACGATCGCACCGCGGAGGCTGCCGGCGCTCGTGAACGGGCCGTAGAGCTTCACGCCCTTCTGCTTGGGCGTCCGCGTGAACTCCACCCGTGGGTAATCCTCGTGGGTGGTGATCTGCAGGTAGGGAAAGGTCTTGTCGTCCTTGAGGTCGGAGTTGAACCGTGGCTGCACGTCCTTGACGAGCCGGCTCTCCAGCAGGAGCGCGTCGACCTCGCTGTCGGCATCGAGGTAGTCGATGTCGCGGATCTCCTGCACGAGATCGGCCGTGCGACGGTCCTGTTCAGCCGCCTTGAGAAAATAGCTCGAAGCCCGGGCCCGGAGGTTCTTCGCCTTGCCGACGTAGATCACGCGGCCGGCGGCGTCTTTCATCAGATAGACGCCCGGCGTCTGCGGAAACGTCTTCACTTTCTGCGCGGCGGCGGCCCGATCGCCGGTGGTCACCAGGTGGTCGGTGTCGGCGGGTGTCGATTCGGCGGCGTCGGATGGTTCGTGGTCGCTCACGCCCTCATTCTAGCCGTTGAGGTGCCCTGCCGCCGGGGACGGCAGAAGTCTCGTCGCTACGGCTTTTTCTCCTTCCACGACCTACGGCCGCGCATTCCCCAGAGGGTCGAAAAATCCTAATGCTCCTCGAGCTTCCGCCGATCCCCGGCTCGCCGTTTCAGCACTGGCTTACACGCCCGCGAGCGCGCGGAGGTCGCGTTCCAGCAGGTCGAGCCGCTGCGTGAGCGCAGCCTTCGTTGCGGCGAGCTGCGGTTGGCTGCACGGAGCTGCCGCCGCGAACAGGTAGAACTTGATCTTCGGCTCGGTGCCCGAGGGTCGGGCCGCCACGCAGTTGGCCAGTGCGGGGAAGCGGCCGGCGGCGATGTCTGATGCAGCCAAGCTGGCCGGCGGCTGTTCCGGTGAGAGCAGGTCGAACATCACGAGGTCGCCCTTCGCCCCAACGAATGGCACAGCCGCCGCGCCGGGCGTCGAGGTGGCGAGACTGCCGTAGTCGCGGACTCGGGCCACAGGCAGGCCGCCGAGTGCGGCTGGCGGCTTCGATCGCAGGGTCGCCATGATCTCCCGCATGCGGTCCATGCCGGCCGCGCCCGGCAGCGTGATAGCCACCTGCCGCTCGAGGTGGCAGCCATGCGTGCAGAAGATCGCGTCGAGCTGCTCGTGCAGCGTCTTGCCCTGCGGCTCGAGCGAAGCCGTCAGTTCGGCCAGCAGGAGCGCCGCCACGCTTGCATCCTTGTCGCGGACGTGCGTGCCGGCGAGATAGCCGTGCGATTCCTCGCACCCGAAGACAAAATGCTCGGGCCCGGTCTGGTCGATCGCCTGCCCGATCCACTTGAAGCCGACCTGCAGCGTGTCGACGGTGGTCGCTCGATAGGCCTCGCTGATCCGGCGTACGAGCCCGGTGGTAACGAGCGTAGTGATCACGTGGTCGGTGGCCTTGAGCGTGCCGAGCCGCTTGCGGCTCGAGAGCACCCAGTCGACCAACAGGGCAGCAAGTTGGTTGCCAGAGAACGTCTGCCAGCTGCTGCCGGCCGCCGTGGTGAGCGGTGCTGCTGCGCCGAGGCGGTCGCAGTCGGGGTCACTCGCCAGCACGAGATCGTCGCCGCGAGCCCGCGCCTCGGCGATCGCGCCCTCGAGCACCGCAGGGTTCTCGGGGTTGGCCACGTGGCCGGGCACGTTCGGAAAATCACCATCGGGCATTTCCTGCGGGCCGTAGAGCCGCAGCTTCGCAAAGCCGGCACCTGCGAGCACGGGTACGACGGCGCTGGCACCCACGCCGTGCAGCGGCGTGTAGAGAATGGAGACATCCCGCGGTCCGGCGGTGGACTGCTCGAGCACCGCCGCGACGAAGGCGGGATCGATTTCCTGCTCGACAAAGTGCACGCGGCCGTTCGCGACACCCGCGTCGAAGCTCTCGCGGTGGACGGCGTCGCACTGCATCACGCGGTCGATGATCCCCTTGTCGTGCGGAGGGAGCACCTGCACGCCACCGGCCCAATAGACCTTCACTGCATTGTCGCTCGGCGGATTATGGCTGGCCGTCACCATGATGCCGCAGGTGCTCTGCGTATGGCGAACGGCATACGACAGTTCCGGAGTGCTGCGGAAGCCGCGGAGGAAGAAGATCTTGAAGCCTGCCGCGAGGAGCACCTCCGAGCAGAGCTTTGCAAAGTGCTCGGAGCGGTGGCGGGTGTCGTAGGCGATGGCGCAGGAGGGCGTCTCGCCGGCGGGCATGATGCTCCGCACGTAGTCGGCCAGCCCTTGCGCGCTCTCGCCGATCGTGCGGTCGTTGATGGCATTGGATCCGACCGGATACATCGTGCCACGGCGGCCGCCGGTGCCGAACGGGATCACCGTCCAGTAGACGTCGTCGAGCTCCTTCCACGCGGTCGGTTCCGCGACGGCCCGATCGATTCTGGTCGCCAGCTCACCGGCATATTCGGCATAGCGTGGCTGCGTGAGCCAATCCCGCATCGTGCGGGCGGAGTGGTCGGTGATCGTGCCGGCTGCATGGGCGGCATCGATGGCGGCGAGCCGGGGTGCGTGGGAGGCGGCTGGGACGGTGGACATAACAAAAACTCCGGCCTGCGTTGGTGGAAGTTCGAGGTGATGACGTGGGTGCTGAATTCAGTCGGCGGTTTTATACTCCCGGCCCCGCGGAGATCACCACCGCGGAATGACCGCACTCGATTCTCCGGCAGATCTTCCAGATGTTCGGCGGTTGAATCCGCGAGGGAGCATCGCCACGAAGCCGCGGGCCGGAGGCGATAGGAACGACGCGAACGTCAGTACCCTCCGCATCGACGTCTCCTGCGTGTGTCTGGTGGCGGGTCCTTGGTGAGTCCGGATTGAGATATTAGTCTACGGTCCACGCTTCAGTCGCTCTTCAGGAGACAGCACCGATGCCTGTGTTCTCATTGTTTTTCTGCGGCACTGATTCGAACTCGACCCATTGGGACCTCGACCTGGAGAGTAGCAATGGCCAAGCACCGCGGGGTGAATTGGTGAGCCGGCTCTATGAGCGATGCGATGGAGTGGCCCGAGAGACCAAGGCCATCATCGATGGCCCTGGAAGCGGCAATCTCCAAGAGCACGAAAAGATCCGTGGGACGAAAAACTACAGCAGAATCAGAGGGAAGGCGACAGGCGCCGGGTGGGATGAAAATGTCATGTTCGCGATCGACATCATCCTTGGGAGAATTGGCCGTGAAGCCATCGAGCCGGACGGTGCACGCAGGTGGATGAAAGACGCCGATGCCGGCACATGCTCCAATGCCACCTGCAGGAAAGGCTTCGGGGTCATGACGCGTCGGCATCACTGCAGGTTATGCGGGAAGGTGTTCTGCGACGCATGCACGTCTCAGTCTATTTCCATCAAGAACCCGCTCGCCGCAGCAGGTCGTGTGGCTGGAACTCATGCCAAGCAAAAGGTCTGTGTGGCTTGTTTCTTGGAGGACGAATATAGGTCGATCGAACTCGATCGGGCCGCAGCGGACAAAGTCGACAGTATCAATTGCATCGGGTGGAGCCGTGGGGCTGTGACCTGTGGCATGTTTGCAAACGCCTGCCTGTCGGAGGCACGCCTGGCTCAAAAAGAGATCCGCATCGTCGCCGTCGATCCTGTGCCGGGCGGGTCTGAGCGAGGCGCCGACAAGGTGGAGTTGAAGAGCAACGTCAAGGAGTATGTCGCGTTTTATGCCCGCGATGAGCGGACAAAAGGGTTTTCGCCCACGCTCCCTACCGTGCAGTGCAATCTCACGGTCTACTTTTTTCCCGGAAACCACTCGTCACTCGTCGGGTATACGGGAAGAAATCAAACGCTCTACAAGTCAGCCCTTGTCGTGCGTCACCTTTCAGAGCACTGGTTGGTGACGTGGGGGACGCGTTTTCGAAAACGACTCTATCTGACCGAGAACGAGATGCTTCAGTATTACGATTGTATTATCGGTGGGCGAGATCATTACACACGGCTTCAGAAGTCGTCCATCCTGATGAATCTTCCCGGCACGCTCCAGTCAGGGGGGCGATCGATGTATACGCCAAACCCGGGGCAGGCGTATATCGGATTGCATGTCTTCGACCCCGATCCGGAGGACGAGTTTTTCGTGAATTGGCACCACGTGGACTTGATGAAGGGGCATTTCCCGACAGTCAGTGGAATCTTGACGCGTGGCATTTCACGGCAGAGTTTCGAGGCGTCGAAGCAGCAAGTGCGGCAGGAGTTAGTTCGAATGATTCGACAAGAACAATGTCCATGGATCGGTCGCAAGGTGGCTCGCATGCTTGGGATGAATGTCTGACGAAGTGATCCCGATGGCGCCCATTCATGCGAGTGGACCCGATTGCGCAAACCAAAAACTGAGGCCGACCATGCGACTCGGTTTTATGACTGCCATCCTCCCGGAGCTCCCGCTCGACGAGGTGCTCGCCTTTGCCGCCGCGGAGGGGTTTTCCTGCGTCGAGGCGATGTGCTGGCCCGTCGGGAACGCCGAGCGGAAGTATGCCGGCGTCACGCACGTGGACATCACCGACTTCACGCAGTCCAAGGCCGATGCCGTCCTCGCGGCCTGCGACCGGCACGGCGTCGCCCTCAGCGGACTCGGCTATTACCCCAATCCGCTCGATCCCGACCCGGCGGTGGCCGACGCGGCGGTCGCGCATCTTCGGCGTCTGATCGTGGCGGCGGCCTTGCTGGGGCTGCGGACGGTCAACGGCTTCGTCGGTCGCGACTGGCTGAAAACCGTCGACGACAACTGGCCGCGGTTCCTCGCCACGTGGCGGCCGCTGGTGAAGCTCGCGGAGGACCACGGCGTGCGGATCGGCATCGAGAACTGTCCGATGCTGTTCACCAAGGACGAGTGGCCCGGCGGCAAGAATCTTTTGTCCACCCCGGCGATCTGGCGGCGGGCCTTCGCCGACATCGGCTCGCCGGCCTTCGGCCTCAACTACGATCCTTCCCACCTCGTGCTCCAGGGGATCGATCCGCTGTCGCCGCTGCAGGAGTTTCGGGAAAAGCTCTTCCACGTGCATGCGAAAGACGTGCGGATCGACCCCCGTGCCGTCGCGGACGTGGGACGCTTCGACTTTCCGAACCGCTGGCACCAGCCCCGGATTCCGGGGTTTGGCGACATCGACTGGGGTCGCTTCGTGGCCGAACTCATGCGTGTGGGCTACGACGGTTCGGTCTGCATCGAGATCGAGGATGACACGTTCGGAAAGACGCTCGATGGTCGGAAGCGTGCGCTGCGGGCCGCCCGCGACGTCCTTCGGCCGTTCTTTCCTCGAGGCTCGTGTCGCTGAGCCACAGCCCACTGCCGCACGTGCCACGGATCATTCGTCTGCAGCTTGCGAGAGTGGCGTTGACCGTCCTATCCTTTTCGCGGCCCCGCGGTTGGCACACACCAAAAAAGGACGGTAGACGTTATGGGCGAGCCTGGAAGTGAACGGTCGCGCGACACGCTCATCGTCAGCGTCTCCGGCCTCCGCGGCGTCGTGGGCGGCAGTCTGACGCCGGAGGTCGCCGTGCGGTATGTCGCTGCCTTCGCGCAGACGCTGCCCTCCGGGCCGATCGTGATCGGCCGCGACGGCCGCACCACCGGGCCACTGTTGGCGGCGGCGATCATCGAGGGGCTCACAAGCGCGGGCCGCGACGTGATCGACTGCGGCGTCGCTGCCACGCCCACGGTAGGCATCATCGTGCGGCAGGAACACGCCGCCGGCGGTGTCCAGATCTCCGCCAGCCACAACCCGGCCGCGTACAACGGACTCAAACTTTTTTCCGCGGAAGGGCGCGTGCTCCCGGCGGCGGCCGGCGCCGAGGTACTTCGCAGGTTTCAAGCGACAGCGTCTCTCGCCGGGACGGCGGGCTTGCCGGCAGCGAGGCCGGGAGCGGTTCGCCCGGTCGACGGCGTGCCGGCCCACATCGCGCTCGTAGCAAAGACGGTCGACGTGGAAGCCATCCGCCGGTGCCGACCGCGGGTCTGGCTCGACGCAGGCCACGGTGCCGGCAGTCGCGTGGCCCGGCCGTTGCTCGAGCTTCTTGGCTGCGAGGTCGTGATCGAGGGTGGCGAGCCCGACGGCCGGTTCGAGCACATGCCGGAGCCGACGGCCGAGAACCTCGCCGGCATGTTGCCGCGGATCTCGCTCCAGCACGCAGACATCGGGTTTTTTCAGGATCCCGACGCCGACCGATTGGCGATTGCCACGGCCGAAGGACGCTATATCGGCGAGGAGGCGACGCTCGCGCTGGCCGTGGAGGCCGTGCTGGCGAAGACGCCGGGGTCGATCGTTGTGAACTGTTCGACGAGCGGGATGGCGGCGGTGATCGCCGGCAGACATGGTGTGCCGTGTCATGTGTCCGCCGTGGGAGAGGCGAACGTGGTGGATGCGATGCTGGCCTGCGGCGCGATCCTCGGCGGCGAGGGGAACGGCGGCGTGATCGATCCGCGGGTGGTGCTCGTCCGGGACAGCTTCGTGGCGATGGCACTGGTGCTCGAAAGGATGTGCACGGCCGGCGGAAGACAGGCCGGCACGGGCATCACGAGCGTCGAGAGCCTGGCGCGGGCGTTGCCGCAACTGGTGATGAAGAAGACGAAGGTCGATCTGTCGCCCGAGGTTCGTGGCCCCGCACTGACCGCGGCGTTCGATCGCATCGAGCGGGCGTTTCCGCAGGCACACTCCAGCCGACTCGACGGGTTGCGGCTCGACTGGGCGGGCGGTTGGCTGCTTGTGAGGTCGAGCAACACCGAACCGATCGTTCGTGTCGTGGCCGAGGCGGCCGAGGCGGCCGAGGTCGACGAGGCTCTGCAGAGGGCGACCGCAGCACTGTTGAACGGCTAGAGAAGGCCCTTGCGACCGGCGTTTGCCTGTTTACTGCCGCACGAGCACCCGCGAGCCCTGACCCAGGATGTCGGCCAACTCTGCGAGATCGCGGGTGGCGACGACCAGGCTCGTGCCCGCAATGCTGTCTTCGGAGACCGTGGCCGGATCGGCGACGCCTTCGATGGCGAGGCCATCAGCCAGTGCAATCGACGTGGAGGCAGGCTGCGCCCAGGCCACCTGGGTGGTCGCGCCGGACTGCTCCGCCGGCGCTTCGTCCCGTTGAACGGCGACAACCGGCACAACCGCGCCGACCCGCTCGCGGATCTGACGGCCTACAACGACCGGAAAGCTTCCCGCATAGTTGCCGCCCACCTGCAGGCTGAGCCGCCTCCTCGACACGCTCACCACCGCGTCGAAAGGGCCCCGCACAAGCTTGAGTGATTCGCCCGGCACGAGTCTCGCCGGATCGGCCACGCCGTTGATTTTGGCCAGCAGTTGCCATGGCACAGACAGCGGCGCGGCGATCGACAAGAGCGTCTCACCCTGCTGGACCACGTATGGCGGCAACAGCAGATCCTGCTGCGAGTAGATCACCGTGCCAGCCAGTTGGCCGAGGAGATCCTCCAGACGCTGGCTCTCCTCGAGGCCGAGCGACGGATCGTCGTGCCAGGTCGAGAGCACTGCCAGTGCTTCCGCGTATCGGCCGGCGGCCAGCTTGTCGTGGGCATCGGCCCATGCCGACGCGAAAGCGGCGGATGGCGGTGCCTCGCGGCCAAAACTCGACGGCGGCGGTGTCGGCATCGCTGCCTGCAGCGAGTCTGGTGGGGCGAATGCCGTTGCCGGCGGAGATGTGATCGCCGCCTGATGAGGTGGGGCTGCCGCGCCGAAGGCCGCTCCCGCAGCAGCTGCACCCGCAGCGGTCGCTGCGGCGACTGCACCGTTCCGCGGTGCAGTGAGATCGACCGCGGCGGCCGGATCTGCGACGGGTGGGGCCGCGGAGACGGCGCTCAGGTAGGTGGGGGCGGAATCTGCAGGAGGCGGCGTTGCTGCCGCCGCAGTGGGTGGCAGACCCGCGGTGTCGGGGAAGGGTGAAGCGACGGCCGCAGGCTGCGGTGTGGCCATGGGGGCCACGCCCGGCACAGCTGGAATGTCGACCTGCGGTGCAAATGCCGGAGCCGATGCAAGATCTGCCCTCACGGCCTCCGCGGGGGCGACAGAGCCGCCGCCCGCACCTTTTTGGACCACCGACCAGGCGCCGTAGAGGATCGTGCCCAACAGCACGAGCACCACCAGCGGCTTGAGCGAGTCGCCCGATTCGGTGTCGTGATCACGGCGGGAGTGGCCCTTGGACCGGCTGGCCATGGCAGTGAGTTCCAGGTGGACACCGGGGCCGCCGCCGCATCCGAACGACAGCAACTCCCGGGAAAGAGGCGGGGATCGTAAAGATCTGCCCCGACCGATGCCAGAGCACTGTGCCCCGTGAAATCAACGCTTGCGGAGGCCCGTGCGTGACGCTGCCATCGCCACCAGCGGGGGGTTCCGCGTATAGTCTGTTCTGTCGTTGCCGGTGGTCGTGGCCGGCTCGCGACCACCCCGCACGGTAGCGGACCGCGGGAGAGGAGTTGAGCATGCGTTCCCAGCACGTGGACCAGAGGCGGTTTAGCGATATCGTCGCTGTCGTGCTCGCCGGCGGCAAAGGCGCCCGACTCGACCCGCTGACGCGGGACCGGGCCAAACCCGCAGTGCCGTTCGGCGGCAGCTACCGGATCGTCGACTTCGCGCTGTCGAACTGCCTCAACAGCGGCCTGCGCCGCGTGCTGCTGCTCACGCAGTACAAGGCGAGCAGCCTCGATCGTCACATCAACGTCGGCTGGCATCGCTTCTTCTGTCGAGATCTCGGCGAGTTCCTCGACGTGCTGCCCCCGCAGCAGCGGGTTGATGAGAACTGGTACCTCGGCACGGCAGATGCCGTCTACCAGAATATCTACTCCCTGGAGATGGCGGCGCCCCGGCTCGTGGTGGTGCTCGCCGGCGACCACATCTACAAGATGAACTACCAGTCGCTG
>JBIIMX010000386.1:0-3733 GCA_044337765.1 Pirellulales bacterium
ACGCCGCGAACGGCGGCCGCATGGTCGATTTCGCCGGTTGGCGGATGCCCGTTCAATATGCTTCGATCGTCGAGGAGCATCTGGCCACGCGTCGAGCGGCCGGACTGTTCGACGTGTCGCACATGGGCCGGCTGACGATCGGCGGCACGGCCGCGATCGACTGGCTCGAATCGTTGCTGACGCGACGGGTGTCCGGTATCGAGGTGGGCCGCGTTCGCTACACGCTCGTCACGAGCGACGCCGGTGGTCGCCCGGTCGTGCTTGACGATGCGCTTGTCTCGCGTGACACAGACGCCCCGGACGGGACCCCGCGGCTGGCGATGGTCGTCAATGCGAGCAATCGCGATCGTGTCGTCGCCTGGCTCAAAAGTCGCCTGCCGGCGACGGGAGTCACGTTCGCGGACCGCACCTTCGAGACCGCCATGATCGCCGTGCAGGGGCCGCTGGCGATCCAGATTCTGGGCAGCCTCTGCGGGGCTGGTGATGCGGAGCGTGTCGCCGGCCTGGGCAACTACCGTGGGACATCGGCGGTGGTCGCCGGGCATTCTGCTGCGGTGAGCCGCACCGGTTACACGGGCGAGGATGGTGTCGAACTGGTGATCGATGCCGCAGCGGCCATGCCGGTCTGGGAGGCGATCCACGCCGCCGGATCCCCGCTCGGCCTCCGCGCCTGCGGATTGGGCGCACGCGACACGCTCCGCCTGGAGGCGGGCATGCCGCTTTACGGTCATGAACTGCGGGAAGACTCAGACCCGTTCGCGATCGGCCTCGATCTGGCGTTCAACTTGGATGGCCGGGGATTTCCCGGGGCCGGGCACTATGTTTCCCTGCGAAACCAGCCAGCCGTTCGCGTGCGAGTCGGCCTGACGTTCGACTCCAAACGCACCGCCCGCGAAGGGGATGCCGTGATGCAGGGAGAGCGGCAGGTCGGCGTCGTCACGAGCGGCAGTTTCGCCCCGACGCTCGGCACCGCCGTCGCGATGGCCATGGTCGACCGCGATGTGGCCGCCCCGGGCAACAAGGTCGACGGAGTCATTCGCGACACCCGGCAGCCAGCCGTGGTCACCCCCCTGCCCTTCTACAAGCGTGACAGGCGGCCGTCGTGATGCGGTATGATCTCGGGCCCATCGCGATCCCGTTGCCAGGGGCATTCATCGCAGGTGAGGTTCGGCTCGAGGGTGTTGGACAACGTTCCGGAGGAGCATTCCATGGCGGCTGATCTGAAATTTGCAAAGACGCACGAGTGGGTCCGCACCGAGTCGGGCGACGTGGCGACCGTCGGCATCTCGTCCTATGCGGTCGAGGCGCTGACCGACCTGGTGTTCATGCAGTTGCCCGCGGTTGGCAGAAAGGTCAAGGCCGGCGAATCATTCGGTGAGATCGAGAGTGTGAAGGCGGTCAGCGATCTCTACGCCCCGATCTCTGGTGAGATCGTCGAGGTCAACGCTGCCCTGCCCGGAAAGCTCGAAACGCTGGGGAAGGATCCCTACGGCGAGGGCTGGGTCGTGAGGATCAAGCCGGACAATCCCGCGGAACTCGACGGCCTGCTCGATCGGGCTGCCTATGAATCGCTCGTCGGCAGCCAGCCCCACTGATGGGCTCGCCGTGAACACGCTCACGATCTGGTGGGACGACGCCGCGGACGGCCCGACCAACATGGCCTTGGATGAATGCTTGGCAGCCGAGGCCGAACGCCGCGGCGGCCTCTTGCTGCGATTCTATGGCTGGTCGGAAACGACCGTTTCGCTCGGCGGCTTCCAGAAGCTCGAAGACGCTCTCCAGATCGATGCGATTCACGGCGTGCCGCTCGTGCGGCGTCCCAGTGGAGGTGGTGCGATCGTCCATGGCAGCGACCTGACCTATGCTGCCGCCGTCCCCAAGAGCCATCCGTGGGGCGGTTTGCCGCAGTTGTTTTACGATGCTCTCCACGGTGCCATGGTGGCGGTGCTCGCCGACCAAGGAATTCGAGCCTGGCGACATGCCGCCGGGGAGCCACATGCCGCCGGGGAGATTGCTCCGTCGCATGATGAGTCGCTGTTTTTCTGTTTTGACCGCCGTGCCTCTGGCGACCTGCTCATGGAGGGGCCGGCGGCGGGCACCGGCAGCAAAATCATGGGAAGTGCACAGCGGCGGCTCGCCGGCGTCGTGCTGCAGCACGGCAGCCTGCTCCTCCGCGGCAACACCGGCGTGGGGGGGGCGGCCCGTCATTCCTCGGTGGCAGATATCGTGGCCGAATCGCCCCTGCCCCGCGATTCAGAACTGTCGAGGGCCTGGGGAAGTCGGATCGCGCGGGAACTCGGAGCTACGCTCTACGAGGAAACAGCCCCCTTCGTGAGGGGTCGAGAGTCGGCGGTTGAGGCCGTTGCCGCGCGATTTCGCGAGCCGCGGTGGACGGCCCGCCGATAGCTTCTCAAGGGGACTCAAGAGGGGACTCCAGAGGGGACTCGAGCGTGGTGACGTGTCACCGCTCGCCGTGAGGCCCATGACTCTTCGGGCCGGTTGCGGCCCTGTTGGCACCGAAGGGTGCCGGCGATAGTATTGAGACGGTTCCGGTTTTCCGCGGGGTTTCCCTCTACGTTCGATCTCCCAAGTTCTTCCCGGGGCGCTGGTCTCGCGTCCTCGAAGTTCGGAGCAGCATTGTATGGCCGCGAAACTAATCGTCGCCTCGGGGAAGAGTGCGGGCCGCTCGATCACCATCAAGCACGGCAAACTTTTGATCGGCCGAGCCGAGGAATGCGACATTCGTCCGTTGGGCGAGGAAGTCAGCCGTCGCCACTGTGCGATGGTGGAAGAGGCCGGGGCATTGACCGTCGAGGATCTCAAGAGCCGCAATGGCACCTATGTCAACGGTGTCAGGATTCCTGCTAAGGTAACCGTTGCCGATGGCGATATCGTTCGCGTGGGACCGCTCGAACTGAAGGTGTCGCTTGTAGCGCCGGTGCCGACCGCCCCGGCCCCCGACGCCAATGCAGCAGTTCAGCCCAGCAAGTCCGCCAGTTCGACCGCTGGTTCGATGGACGAAGTTTCTCGTTGGCTTATGGCCGACGACGAGCCTGCCGGCATGTTCGACACGACCAGAACCATCAGGACCTCCGATCTGGCCGCAGCCAGTGCCTCCGTCGATCACCAACACGGAGATGCATCGTCTGTCAGTTCCGTGCCTGTTGGTCGGGAGCCCGGTATCGCATCGGGGGATTCCTCGGTGTCGGCCGCAGCCTCCCCGTCCGGGATTGACGCTTTGATTGCAGCCCGGTCAACGCCTTCTGGATTGCCACCTGAAGCCCGGGCCCCGAAGACGAACAACTCCAAGGATGCCGCTGCAGAGGCCCTCAAGAAGTTTTTCGGGAAGCGTTAGGACTCCGGCCGGGCTTCGAATGAGCTGCGGCAGTGCCGTTGAGGCCGATTCTGAGGGTTGTATGGCCCAGGGTATTTTTTTGCCCGTTCCATCTTGCCTCGTCATTGCAGCGCATACTTCCGGCAGAGACTTCCCAGAAGTCAAAGTTTTGCCTTCCCTCCAAAAATCGCCAAATTCACAGAAGGGCCTGCAATGACCATTTCCGCCCCGCGAACGCTTTCCCGCTCCAGCCGCCGTGCCGTCGCCGCAGCGGCTGCCGGCCTTGCCAGCAGCCGACGTCGAAATGTCGATCCGACCACCTGCGAACGCGACTATCAGCCGGAAGAACTCGAATTTATGCAGGCAGTCGAGCGGTACAAGCGTTGCAATGGGCGTCCA
>JBIIMX010000046.1:0-14093 GCA_044337765.1 Pirellulales bacterium
GCCGGCGTTCTGGCGGCGGCCCGCGCCGTGCGGCCGGAGTGGGTGATCCGTGTGCAGGGAACGGTAGGCACGAGGCCGGAGGGCACGGCCAACCCCAAGCTCGCCACGGGCGGAATCGAGGTGGCATGCGGAAACCTCGAGGTGCTGAATGAGGCCGAGACGCCGGTCTTCCAGCCGGGGGCGACCGACCTGCCGGGCGAAGAGGTGCGGCTCACGAACCGCTGGCTCGACCTGCGGCGGAGTGCGATGCAGGAAAATCTCTTCCTGCGAAGCCGGATGGTGAAGATCATGCGCGACCACTTCGACAGCCTCGGCTTCATCGACGTGGAGACGCCGATGCTGGGCCGGAGCACGCCGGAGGGGGCGCGGGATTACCTCGTTCCCAGCCGGCTCGACCACGGTTCGTTCTTCGCGCTGCCGCAGTCGCCGCAGCTCTACAAGCAACTGTTGATGATGGCGGGTTTCGACCGCTATGTGCAGGTGGCGCGGTGTTTCCGCGACGAGGATCTGCGGGCCGACCGGCAGCCGGAATTCACGCAGCTCGACGTGGAGATGTCGTTCGTCGAGGCAGACGACGTGATGGGGGTGATCGAGGGACTCGTGGAACGGACGGCCCGGGAGATCCTCGGCCTCGCCGTGACGCTGCCTTTGCCCCGGCTCTCGTGGGACGAGGCGATGGAGCGGTTTGGGCACGACGCGCCCGATCTTCGCTACGGCCTGGAGATCGTCGATCTGACTGCCATCGCTGGCGAGAGTGACTTCCGCGTGTTTCGGGCGGCGGTGGAGGCGGGCGGCCGCGTGCGTGGCATCCGCGTGCCGGGGGTGGCGGAGCGGTTTTCGCGCAAGGACCTCGACACACTCACGGCGGTCGCCATGGAGGGCGGAGCCAAGGGACTCGTCTGGCTGAAGGTCGAGGCGTCGGGCGCGTGGGCCGGGCCGGTGGCGAAGAACCTGGTCGGGCCGGTGGGCGACGCGCTTCAGAAAAAGCTGGCGGTGGAGCCGGGAGATCTCGTGCTGATCGTGGCCGACTCATTCGACGTCACCTGCAAGGCACTGCACATGCTGCGGAAGCGGCTGGGTGCGGAGCTGAAGCTCTACGATCCCGACACGATGCATTTCTCCTGGGTGGTCGACTTCCCGATGTTTGCCCACGACGCGGAGAGCGGTGGCTGGGCATCGATGCATCATCCGTTCACCGCCCCCCGGCCAGCCGATCTCGAACTGCTCGAGAGCGATCCGGCAGCCTGCCGGGCCGTGGCCTATGACCTCGTCATCAACGGCTCCGAGGCGGGGGGCGGCACGATCCGCATCCACGACGGCGCGACGCAGGAGAAGGTTTTCAAGCTGCTGGGCATCTCGCCCGAACTGGCCCGCGAGCGGTTTGGTTTCCTGCTCGACGCGTTGCGGAGCGGGGCCCCGCCGCATGGTGGCATTGCGCTCGGCATCGACCGCTGGGTGATGCTGTTCGCGAAGCTCGACTCGATCCGCGACGTGATCGCCTTTCCGAAGACGCAGAAGGCGAGCGACATGATGACCGGCGCACCCGGCGGGGTCGACACGAAGCAGTTGGTGGAATTGGGAATTCGCGTGGTCGTGCCGCCAGCGAAACCTGAAACGCCGCCGGCGGGAGGATGATTCGACGTCACTGCAGGGCGACTAGCTCAATTGGTCAGAGCACCTCGTTTACACCGAGGGGGTTGGGGGTTCGAGTCCCTCGTCGCCCATTCATGTGGTTTGCGCCGCGGGTACGACGTCGTCATCAACTACACGAAGAGCGAGGCTGAAGCCGCAGCATCGGCCGCAGCCTTCGCCGAGGCTGGTGCCGCCACGATGACGGGCGAACTGCCGCTGCTCGATTCGGGCATGCATCTCGGCAAGGGGCTGTCCAAAGGGGGTGTCTAGGCCCCGGCCGGCCCCTTGAATCTCATGGATCGCGTTAACGCCGGACGAATCTCGAGGATACTCTCGGGTTCTGGCGAAATCCTCGAGGGCAAGACGTGACAATCAGCGTGGCGATCGTCGGTGGCGGGCCTGCGGGCCTGACGCTCGCTGCGGCGTTGGCCCAGCAGGGCGGGTTCGAGATCGCGGTCTTCGAGCGTGCCGAAAACCACTTCAGCGCCGAAACCTACAACCCCGACCGCAGCTACACGATCGACATCACGGGCCACGGTCTGCGTGCGGCTCGCTTCATCGGCATCACCGACCGTTTCGATGCCGGGCTCATTCACTTCAAGGGGCTGAGAATCGCCCCCCATCCTTGGCTTCGTCGGCTCGGGGCTGGCTTCGCGGAGGAGCCCTATCACGGCAGGGGCTGGACGGGGAGCCGCGGTGACATCTGCCGCTGTCTTCAGGCTCATCTGCTCGAGCGGCATGCAGATTCCGTGGCCCTCCACTTCGGGGCGGAGGCGACCCTCGTCGATGCCGGGCAGCCACAGCTCCGCATCGCGTCGCGTGACGACGTGGCCGGCGAAGTGCGACGGTTCGATCTGGTCGTGGGCTGCGACGGCGGCGGCAGCGGCGTGCGGCGGTCGATCGCCGAGCAGGCAAGCGGGTTTGCAGTCGAGGGAGCCGATCTGGGCAACCACTCCCTGATGCTGCATCTGGACACGCACCTCGACGAACTCGATCCGCAGTATCTCTATGTCCTTGCGGTCCATCCTGTGACGGCTGTGGCCGGGGCGATCAACGGCCCCGGAGGGCCGACGGATCCGCGCTGGTTCTGCCAGATCGGGTTTAGCGGCACGATGCGATTCGACTCCGCCGCCGAGGCCGGTCGTTTTCTCGACAGGGCCCATCCCCTGCTGCGGCATTTCGCCTCCGATACGAAAGTGGAGGAGTTCAGCCATCGGCAATGTCTGCCGACCGGCAAGACCAAGCGGTGCTCGTCTCTCGTGGCCGGGCGGGTGGCGCTTCTGGGCGATGCTGGCGCTCCGGTGCCTCCCGTGGGGCAGGGGGTGAATGCGGCCATGGAAGGCGCGACGGTGCTCGCTCAGTGCCTGCACGAGCATCGCGATTCGTTGGATGCTGCGTTGGCGGCCTACGCGGCCACGTGGGGCCGGGAAACCGATGCGCTGCGGCGGATTGCGATGACGGTCGACCTCTCACAACCCATGACGCCGTTCCGGATCCTGATGGCCTCGTTCCTGGGCTACTCCGGCTTGAGGCTCGCCAAGCGCGAGGATCTCAGTTACGCCGAGGCCTGGGAGACTTTCCGCCGCGGCGAAGACCGCATCAGGTGCACGCCCCTGGGGCTCATGCTGCCTCGCCAGCGAGGCTGATCGTGTGAAAAAGGTGCCAACCAAGAAATCTGGGTTCCGGCTCGCGGATCTGGTCCCGCCGCCGAAGAGCCGGCTGACGGGAGAATCCGCCAGCGTGCCGTGCAAGACCGGGCGCCCGATCTGCCAGAAAGTGCGATCAGCGTTTCGCCGGGGGGGCCTTGAGGTAGGCCACGATACAGCATGCGATTTCGTGCACCAGCGCCGGGACGGTCATCGGCTTGCCGCTGACTTCCTGGTCGTCGAACATCATCTGCTGGGCTAAAGCCGCATACACCATCCGCCAGGCCACGTCGGTCGCGGTCTCCGGGTTGGCATGGGCGATCTCATCGCGGTGGCTCAGCACGAGCGTGGTGAAAATGCCGGCGAACACGGCGTTCGCCCGGATGCCCTGGGCCCGCAGGTTTGGGTCGGCCGAACGGTGAAGAACGAAGAAGCGGGCCGAGTTGCGGTACTCCTGCGTGGCGGTGAAGACGTGCGAGAGGAACACCTCGATTGCGCCTGCGAGGGTTTTTTCGTTGCCGGCTGCCGCGACCGCCACGTGCGCCGCGCCTCCGAGCCTCAAGAGAAACCGCTCGTGCATTGCTTTCAGGAGGCCGTCGCGGTCACCGAAGCGGCCGTAGAAGTTCCCCACCGAAGTTTTCGCACGCCTTATGACCGCTTCCACCGTGAGGGAGTTGTCCCCGCCCTCTGCGAAAATGGCCTCTGCGGCGTCCAGCATTCTGGCCATCGAAAGAATGCTACGGGCTTGCTGCGGTTTACGGCCCATGGTCATCCACAATGCGTTATCTGGGTAAGGTTCCTGCCCCGCGCCCCTGGGTGGGAACGGTAGCGAAAACGGTAGCCGAAACGGTAGCAGGATGGGCAATCAAGCCCAAGACCTGATCGTGATCATTCTAATTAGACGGGAAATAGGGGATGCTTGCAGGTTTGCCGGCAAACGAGTGCCTGCGATCGACATCCGCACGCCCTTGCAAGCCGAGGTTTACGTTCCTTTTTACGGCGTTTGGCCATTTATTTGGCACGGCTGGGGCCGGACGATTAAAAGAGAGCCTTTTTTCTAAAACGGTGCTCCATTGCATCGTAAAAGCCACGGTCATGATTCGCATCTCGTCGACGACGCTTTCTCTTTTGCTGGCTGCGGTGGCCTGCCTGCTACAGGCTTCGGCATTCGCAGGACCGATCCAGTGGGTAATAGTCGGCGATCCGGGGAACATGGCTGACACGGCTCCCTCGGGCTACGGTGCCGTCGCTACTTCATTCCAGATCATGAAGTACGAGTTTACAAACCAGCAGTACACGGACTTCCTGAACTCCGTGGATAGAAACGGCACCAATCCGAACTCCGTCTACAACGCGGAGATGGGGAGCGGCGCCCGTGGGGTGATCAGTCTCACATCTGGTGCGGCCTCCGGCAGCAAGTACGCGGTGAAGACGAACATGGGTGACAAGCCGGTGAACTTTGTGAGTTGTTTCGACGCGGCGAGAGTATCCAACTGGCTCATGAATGGTGCAACGAGTTCGTCGAGCACAGAGACAGGGGCGTATACGCTCGTTGGCGGCCAGACCACCGGCATTGCCCCGGCGGTAAACAGCGGTGCGACGTTCTACATCCCGACTGAAGACCAGTGGTACAAGGCGGCCTACTACAAGGGCGGCGGCACGAACGCGGGCTATTGGAACTACGCCACGCAGAGCGACACGGCCCTGGATAAATAGGGACGGGAGCGAATTTCACTTGCATTCGGTTGGGCACGCCGTATCCTACGGGGCATGCCAAGAACTAAACGCATGTACACAGGCGGTTTGGTCTGCCACGTGCTGAACCGCTCGGTTGGTCGGGCGACGATCTTCCGCGACGCCGCCGACTATGCGGCCTTCGAGAACCTGCTGCTGAACGCCGGCGAACTCGCGTCGGTGCGTTTACTGACGTTTTGCCTGATGCCCAATCACTGGCACCTCGTGCTCTGGCCGCAGGCTGATGGCGACCTTTCGGCCTACATGCATCGACTCACCATGACGCACACGATGCGGTGGCACCACGTTCATGGGTCGCTCGGCACGGGGCCGCTCTACCAGGGACGGTTCAAATCGTTTCTGGTCGACACAGACGAACACTTTCTGACGGTCTGCCGCTACGTCGAGCGAAACGCGTTGCGGGCAAACCTTGTCAAAAGAGCCGAGGACTGGCGCTGGTCCGGGCTCTGGCATCGCCGGCATCCGGTCCGCCGCGGCGCGTTGTCTGCCTGGCCCGTTGCGCCGCCTTCGAATTGGATCGATCATGTCAACGAACCGCAGACGGAAGCGGAAGTGGAGGCACTGCGACGATCGTTGCGACGGGGCATACCATTCGGCAGCGAGGCCTGGCAGCATGCCACGGCTGACCAGTTCGGGATCGAATTGGCCGCACGGCCGCGGGGCCGGCCCAGGCAATCTCGGTCCGAGTGCGATTCATCCGGGAATCGGTCAGGTGCTCGCTGAAATTCGCTCCCGTCCCCATTTTTCATCGTATAATTTCAGAATGACGTTGGACGACGCCCCTACCGAGCCGTTGGCACCCACGCACCGTTGGCAGTTGTTCGAACAGCTCTGCGGTGAAAAAGTGCGGATCAGTGACGCTGCGTGGGTCCTTGGCCTCTTACCCGCGGAACGCTTGGCCGTGGCAGACGACCTGTTCGTTACTGTTCGGGCGGCACGGGTTGCGGCAGGAGACTGGCAGCAGGTGGACGCCAGGGCCTGGCAGGAAACACTGAGCGACCGCATTCAACAGGTCCGGGCTTTTCGCCGGTACGACGAGGCACTCCGTGGAACCAGCCCTCTGGCCGACGCTCGCTGACGCGGTCGCGGTGCTGGAAGCACGCGGCATGCGGTGTGCGCTCATCGGCGGCCTTGCCGTGTCGCTCCGCGGACAGCCTCGGATGACCGTCGATGTCGATCTGGTGGTCCTCGCGACCGTTGAAGAGGCCCTTCAGTTAGTTCACGAACTGGACTCTACATGCTTTGCGCCGCTCTTCTCTGGCGTGGAGGAGGTGGTTACCAAGTCATTCATCCTCCCGCTCCGGCACCGCTCGACCGGCATCCGCGTCGATCTCGCGATTGGCGTGTCGGGCTTTGAGCAACAAGCAGTCAATCGCGCAACGCCGGTCGCTATTGGAGATACACAGATTCCCGTGGTGTCGATCGAGGATCTGCTCGTCATGAAGGCGCTCGCCGGGCGTCCGCAGGACGATCAGGACATCCTCGGTCTGGTGGCAACTCAGAGAAACGCGATCGACTGGCCAGCATGCATTGGACTCGCCGAAAAACTCGGGGCAGCCATCGACATCGACATCGCCAGCCGCCTCCGAGTCGCCCGCGAAAAATAGGGACGGGAGCGAATTTCACTTGCATTTCGTCTGACTCGCCATGTCTTACGGGGCATGCCAAGAATGAAACGCATGCAAACAGGCAATCTCGGCCCGACTGCGATTCCTCCGGGAATCGGTCATGTGCTCGCTGAAATTCGCTCCCGTCCCCATTTTTTCATGCCGGGCGACCGGGCGCGAGGTGTGAAAAGTCGCTCCCCGCCCGGATTGTCCGATCAGCGGCTACGGCGTTTGCTCAGTGTGGCGTCGAGTTTGTCGAGCAGGGCCAAACCTCGCTTGGGCGATGATTTGGCCGCGCGGAGCCGAAAGCGGTTTTCGGTGTCGAACTCCGCGAGGCTCGTTGTCGAGAACTCCTCCATGAGCTTGTTGAGGCTGATGCCCCGGTGCTTCGCCAGTTGCCTCAGGCGGGCGGCCGTGTCGTCCGGAATTCGAATGGTCAGCGTTGTCATGGTCGTCTCCTTATGGTCTTCGCATGCGGGGTTTTCAAGAATGATGATGGAGTCATGATCTCGATGTCGGGAAAGATCAGCTCCCCTGACTTTAGATCGCGGACGTTGTTTGTGATGATCGCCTTGGCACCGCCAGCGACCGCCAACTCCATCAGGTGATTGTCCGACTCGTCAGCGAGGTTGGGCCGCCAGCGAAACGAAATACGGACCCAGACGCATCTTCCGAGAAACGCATTCAGAAACTCTTCTCGCTCCACCGGCTGCAGCGGGCAGCGGGCCTGAACCGACTTCCGCGAGACGATGCTCTCGTATTCATGAAACAGCGTGGTTCCGACCAGGGGTTCGACGACACCAGCAAGACAGCACCGCAGCACCTCCCGATTGCTCCCCGCGGGGCTGGTCAGCGCTGCCACGATCACGTTCGTGTCGACGACGATGCGTGCCGGTGTCATTGCCGAATGATAGCATATATGCTGTCACGAGAAAAACTGGGATGGGGCAGCAAAGTTCGGCACGGGCACGCCGGCGTCACCTTTTCCGTTGCTTGCGCTGCGGGCTTGGATGAAGGCGTGGTTCCTTGCTGCTCTCGTCCCCATTTTCAAGCGCAACTCGCAGAAGGAAAATTCGCTCCCGTCCCCATTTTCACGAAACTTTGACAGGATGCGAGGAATGGATACTCTGTACACGCGGTTTCGGCCGAGCGGCTCGCCCGCCGCCACAGACTCGATCACCAGCGACGGGAAATCCACCATGACGTTTCACGAGTCCGACGCCAACTCCGCTCGTCGCTTGTCGCTCTCGCAGAAACTCGCCGTCGCCAGTGGAGCGGCCGCAGCTTTCACCGGCGTTGCGGTCCCGCAGTTGGCGGAGGCGGGAATCGTTCGATCGACGACACTGCCGCTGTCGCCGCCGGCATCAGGCACGTTCAATTATTGGGACGTCGATGGCGACGGAACGAACGACTTCGCGATGAAAAACTTCACAACATCGGCGAGCCTCACAGAACTCGGGGCTGCCCGGTTCGTATCGCCAGGTTCGCGGTCTGAAGACGGCTTTGCCAAACTCAATGCCGGGTTTAACGTTGGCGGGTCCTTGGTGGCAGGCTACAAGTTTTTTAATAGTGCTCAAACCGCTATCCGTATAACCTCCTTTGGTTTCATCGGCGGCGACGCCTTCGCGGGAGGCTGGGCCATGGGCAACACCGGCTACTTCGGGTTCAAATTCTCGAACGGGAGCGGCGTCCACTACGGCTGGGGGCAGATCAACATCACCGGAACGCCGAGGGGCCAGGGCTACACCTTCACCGACGCCTACTACAACACCACGCCTGACGCGTCGATCACAGTCGGTGACACCGGTGCCGCCTCCGTCCCCGAGATCGACCCAGCGTCGGCCGGCAGCGTGCTCTCGCTCGTGATGGGCTCGCTCGCCATGCTCGAACGCCGTCGGCTCCGCCGCGCAAAGGCTGCCGAAGGCGACGCCACCGTGTCGGCCTGACGCCATTCGCAGGGCAGGCGATCACATGGTCGGAAAACGTCGTGTCTTGCTCGTCGGCTGGGATGCCGCCGACTGGAAGGTGATCTCGCCGCTGGTCGATGCAAGTGTGACGGGTTCTCACTTCTCGGGAAACAACCCCCATTCGTCGCTGACCCCCAATCGATCGGCTCAACGGATCAATGCCGCCTTGCTGGAAATACACAGACGTACACACAAGCTCGTCAACGCCCGTGCTTGGCTTCCGTCGCGCCACCGGAAGCAGCGGGGCGGTCGGGGTGAGAGCATGGTCTCTGAACGGCATTTGATCCCGTGGCAACGCTCCTCGCCCGCCCCAGCTAGCAGAGGGGAAATTCGCTCCCGTCCCCATTTTCACGAAAATTTGACAGGATGCGAGGGATGGGTAGACTCCCGCCCGGGGCCGGCCGAATGGTTCGCCGGCGCCACAGACTCGATCACCAGCGGTAGGAAATCCGCAATGATGGTTCAAGTGTCAAACTCCACCTCCGCTCGCCTGTCGCTCTCGCAGAAACTCGCCGTCGCCAGTGGAGCGGCCGCCGCTTTCGCCAGCGTTGCGGCTCCGCAGTCGGCCGAGGCGGGAATCGTTCAATCGACGACACTGCCGATGTCGCCGCTTGCATCAAGCGGATCAAATTACTGGGACGTCGATGGCGACGGGACCAATGATTTTCGGCTCATAAACGTGTACAGCTCAGCAGCGGTTCTCGCGGAGCTTGGGCTCGCCCGGTTTATATCTCGAGTCAATAGAACTACCTACGGCACAAATACCTACGGCTTTGCCAAACTCAATGCCGGGTTTAACGTTGGCGGCTCGCTGGTGGCAGGCTACAAGTTTTCAAATTGGGGTAAAAATATCGGCATTACCTCCTTTGGTAGCACCGGCAGCGACGCCCTTGCGGCAGGCTGGTCCATCGGCAACACCGGCTATTTCGGGTTTAAATTCTCGAACGCGAGTGGTGTCCACTACGGTTGGGGGCAGGCTAGCTTCACAGGAACGCCGACGGGCCAGGGCTTCACCTTGACCGAGGCCTACTACGAAAGCGACGACGGTGATTCGATCACCGTCGGTAACAGGGGCATTACCGCCGTCCCCGAGATCGACCCAGCCTCGGCCGGCAGCGTGCTCTCCCTCGTGATGGGTTCGCTCGCCATGCTCGAACGCCGTCGGCTCCGCCGCTCGAAGGCTGCCGAAGGCGACGCTGCCGTGTCGGCCTGACGCCATTCGCAGGGCAGGCGATCACATGGTTGGAAAACGCCGCGTGCTGCTCGTCGGCTGGGATGCCGCCGACTGGAAAGTGATTTCACCACTCGTGGACATGGGGCTGATGCCTCATGTCGGCCGGCTGGTCGAGACCGGCGTGATGGGCAATCTCGCCACGCTCCAGCCGGCCCTCTCGCCGATGCTCTGGACCAGCATCGCCACTGGCAAGCGTCCGTATAAGCACGGCATCTACGGCTTCTCCGAGCCCGATCCGCAGTCGGGCACCGTGCGGCCGATCACGAATCTCTCGCGAAAAACCAAGGCCGTCTGGAACATCCTCAACCAGACCGGTCACACCTCACTCGTCGTCGGCTGGTGGCCAAGCTCTCCTGCCGAGCCGATCCGCGGGGCCATGGTGTCGAACCACTTTCAGCAGGCGGTCGCGCCGCTCGACGCGGCCTGGCCCTTGCGGGCGGGCACTGTCTATCCGCCGGAATTCGCCGAGGCGCTCTCGCACCAGCGGCTCCATCCGCACGAACTCGACGGCGATCTCCTGCAGATGTTTGTGCCCAGGGCCCCGGAGATCGACCAGGAAAAAGACAAACGGCTCGGCACGCTCGCCAAGACCATCGCCGAGTGCACCGGCATCCACTGGGCGGCGATGCACCTCCTTGAAAAAGTGCCCGACTGGGATTTTGCGGCTGTCTACTACGACGCCATCGACCACTTCAGCCACGCCTTCATGCAGTATCACCCGCCGCGGCTCGACTGGGTGAAGGAACACGACTTCGATCTTTACAAGGACGTGATCAAGGGGGGCTACTGCTACCACGACCTGATGCTCGGCCGGCTCCTGCAGTTGGCCGGGCCCGAGACGACCGTGCTCCTGATCAGCGACCACGGCTTCCATCCCGATCATCTGCGGCCGAAGAGCGTGCCCAACGAGCCGGCCGGCCCGGCAGCGGAGCACCGCGACTTCGGGATCTTCATCGCCAGCGGCCCGGGGATCAAAAAAGACGATCTGGTGTTTGGTGCCTCGCTTCTCGACGTCGCTCCCACCGTGCTTTCACTCTTCGGCCTGCCCGTCGGCCGCGACATGGACGGCCGGCCCCTCCAAGCGATTTTCGAGACGCCAAAGCCGGTGGAATATGTCGACTCGTGGGATAAAGTCCCCGGCGAAGACGGCCGCCATCCCCCAGACACGCAGATCGATCCCGTCGATGCCCAGGAGGCGATCCGCCAGTTGGTCGATCTCGGCTACATCGACGAGCCAAGCGAAGACATGGCCGAGGCGGTTGCCGAGACCACCCGCGAGCTGCAATACAACCTCGCGCGATCGTGCGTCGATGCGGGCCGGCTCACGCAGGCGGCAACGATCTTCGAGGACCTCTGGGAAAAGTTCCCGCAGGAGAGCCGGTTTGGCGTTCACCTCCTGCAGACGCTCATCCGCCAGGAGCTGCCCATCGAAGCCCGGGCCACGCTCACGCAGCTCCGCGAGCGGAAAAACGAGGCGATGCAACAGGCCACCGAGAAGGCGAAGGCGCAGCTGGCCGAGTGGAAGGAAAAGTATCCCGCCGATGAAAACGCTCCGGCAGATGCGGCTGGAATCGATTGGGAGAAGATCGGCGAAACCGACAAACGCCGCTTTGGCAAGCTCCAGCGAGCCAGCGGCTTAAACCTCCATGCGCTGGCCTATCTGAAAGGGAGCGTGCTCGCTCTCGAGGGCCGCCACGACGAGGCGCTCGAGACACTCGCGCTCGCCGAGAAGGTGCAGACCAACAACCGGCCCTCGCTCCTCCTCAAGCAGGCAGACGTATCCTTACGGAAGCGGGACTGGCCACGGGCCGAGGGCCACTATGCAGCCGTGGTCGAGCTCGACCCGATGAATGCCCAGGCCCACTTTGGATTGGCCCGCGTCGCCTTCCACCGCCGGGAGTGGGAGCGGGCCGCGACCGAGGCGAAGACGACGATCGGCCAGCATTTTCATTTTGGCCCGGCGCATCATCTGCTGGGGCTCTCGCTCTGGAAGCTCGGGAAAATCGACGAGGCCTTCGAGTCGCTCAAGAAAGTGGTGGAGGTCAATCCGGTCTTCCCGCTCGGGCACCATTCGCTCTCCCGCTTTTATCGGCTCGTCCGCCGCGATTTAGATGCCAGCCGCCGGCATCGGCATCTGGCCCACGAGGCGAGGCAGCATGCGAGCCGGTTCACGGGTGCTGCAGCCGGACCGGAGCACCCCGAGGAGATCCGGGACCTCTTCCGCGAGAGGGAAGGGGACGACACCTGGACGCCGTCGCGGCCGCCGCTGCCGCTGCCCAGGCGCGCCGAAACGGTGATGGTGGTGACAGGGCTGCCGAGGTCGGGCACCTCGATGATGATGCAGATGCTCGCGGCGGGGGGCGTGCCCGTCTTCGCCGACGACCATCGCCCCGCCGACGCGAGCAACGAACGCGGCTACCTCGAACACGAGCTCGTCCGTCGGCTGGCCGTCGATGGATCGTGGGTGGCCGACGCCCGCGGCAAGGTGGTGAAGGTGGTGGCGCAGCTCGTGCCGCACCTCCCCCGAAATCAGAAATACCGGATGGTGATGATGCACCGGCCACTCGACGAGATCATCGCCTCGCAAAAGAAAATGCTCGACCGATTGGGGAAAGAGGGCGGCCGGATCACCGACGAGGCACTCAAGGCGACGTTTGCCAGGCAGGTGAGCCAGGTGCGGTCGCTGCTCGTCTACCTGCGGAAGGAGGGCGTGCTCGATGTGCTCGACGTGAAGTATCTCGACGTGCTCGAAGATCCGGGCAAGGTCGCCGAGCGACTCGCAGCGTTTTTGGGTGAGGGCTTCGACTCCAGCCGAGCCGCCGCGGCGGTCGATCCGAGCCTGCGGCACGAGCGGGCGTGAGCCAGGTTCTTGTGTGGGGACAAGATTTCATCTCCCATGTGGGGACAAGATTTCATCTTGTCCATGGCAAGTTGGAAACTTGCCGCCACGGGAAGGGCCGCCGTCGCACGAAGGCGTCAATCACGACCAAGCGCGTCGTCGGCTGAAAGCGGCCTGACCCGTATCGCGGGCCTGACTCCCGGCATCGGCGTGCGGACAAAAAAGCGAATGTCACCGTCGTCACAAATGGACTAGCCGTTCTCTCCAGACCAGTCTTGGGCATCGAGCTGTGTGCTGGCGGCGTAGAACCCGGCCATCTGTTCCTCGCCAACACCCCCCCGCGAGGACGGCCTCCTGCACATTCTCTGGCGGCGGCCGCATCTGCTGGCTGAAGAACCGAAGATAATGGCTTTGAGCCATTTTAGCGGACGAATGGCTGCCGGCGGGGGGGCGTGCGATCCCAAAGGGGAACGGCCTTTTTGTGCCAGGGAGAACCCTCGCGATCCCTCCGCAAAGAATAATGCGCAAAAAACTTGCCGCACTGGAAGCGGAGTGTAGATTCTATTCGATAGTAGAGGATTGGTTCCAAACGTTCTTTCTGAAAAGGCTTTCGCAATGAGTCGCCACACCGGGTTTCGATCGGCTTTTCCCGTCCGCAAGCATGCCAATCGTGGAGCCCGCCGGGTCCAGAGGCAGTTCGACCTCGAGCAACTCGAGCAGCGGACGGTGATGGCGGCGGAGAACGTGATTTTCCCTACGGAATACGCCTACACGCAGGCAGACCTGCGGCCGATGGACGTGATCAAGAGCCGGAACGGCGTGCTCGAGGCCAACGTGAGGATGATCTCGGCAGGCTTCGACTCCAATCCGATCCTCTACGGCGACCAGGAGGTCTACAGCAGCAAGGTGGTTGACAGCGAAACGGGCGAGGAAACCATTTCCTACGCCATGGCCTATCAGTTCGACGCCTACGGCACGTCGTACTCGGCTGGCTTTCCGGGCACGATGCTGCAGATCAACAGCGGCGACACGCTCAAGCTTCACCTGACAAATGATCTTGCCGGAGACAACGATCCCTCCGATCCGGTCTTTACTTCCAATTTCCACTACCACGGCTCGCACGCGCCTGACCTGAGCACGGCGGACAATGTCTACGTCTCAATCGAGCCAGGCGAAACGGTGGACATCAACATCCCGATCTCCACCTACGAAAATAGCGTGGGCTACAACTGGTATCACCCGCACAAGCACCATGTGTCGAAGAAGCAGGTTGAGGCTGGCCTGGCAGGCGCGATCATGGTCGGCGACCCGCTTGAGCCGTGGCCACAGTACAAGGACGTGCTCACGCAAGTGAACATGACCATCTCAGAGGTGAAAATCACCGAAGATGGCCAGTTTCAACATATGGTCGGG
>JBIIMX010000387.1:0-3715 GCA_044337765.1 Pirellulales bacterium
GGGAAAGTCGTAGCGGCCCGGGGTCACCAGTGGGGTGGAGTCGAACCCGCCCGCCATCGAGACATCCCACCGCACCTGCATCCCATCGGGGCCGATGAAGCCAATCTGCGACGTGGGGGCCATGGCCGCACCCATGCCGCCGGCACCACCACCACCGCCACCACCACCGGCGCCGCCCATGGCACAGACGCCTCCCGCGCCATCGCCGCCCATGCCACTGCCGTCGGGACCCATGCCACCGAACCCATCGCCGCCCTCGGCGTATGAGGCGGCCAGTGCGGCCTCGTAGGATGTGGCGGCGATCACGCCTGGGCCCGGGCCATCGACACCCGGACCGGGATGTTGCAGCATTGCGGCCGGCGGTAGGACGTTGGTGTGCTGAGGGGCTACCGGACGGATCTGTGCAAGACCCGTCAGGGGCGAATTCGCGGGGATATGACACCCCGTGAGCGTGGCCGCCAGGGAGTAGCCGAGCAAACCTTTCAGGCGTCGGTTGAGCATCGAATCACCTCCGGACCAGGATCGTGTTGCCGGCTCTGCATGTCCTTGGCAGGCCGGCATGGGCCGTTTGAACCCCGATCTCGTACACTCTTCGCGAGATGCACGAACCGGCCGGTTCAAGCCTTGGATACTTGAGCCACCCATCGTTCTTCGACGTGCCACGCCCCGCTTCTTTGGCAAAATCCTCAAAGTCGACCTGATCGTGACGCTCAACAACCTTCCTAGATTGCCAGTGCTGTGCAGCCCGCCTGACAGAGGGCATTTCAGGACCTCGATCATGACTTCGAGCAGGACCGGGATGAGGCCTTGGACGAGGCTGATGCTGATCAGCGGAGTGCTTCTGACTGGCAGGGAGGTCGGCGGTCAGGACCCGATGCCCGCGATTTCAGCGGCGGCGGCTCCGGCCCGCCCAGCGGGGAGCGTTTACCAAAAAAATGCTGCCGCTCCGGCCGCGCCGGCGTCGGCTGCATTGGCCGAGCCTGTGGCCGATCAGGCTGTGCAGGCCGATCAGGCATCACAGGCCGAGCGAATCGTGGCCGCGGCGTTGGCTGCTCTTGGGCGGGCCGACTCGATCTCGGCCCGCGTTCGCCAGCGGGTCCGCGTGGATGATCGCGTGCTCGTCGGCGCCGGCCGCTACGTGCAGTCGGGGCTCGGCGAGGATCAGCGGTATCGCTACGAATCCTCGATGAAATCAGACACCGAGACCTTCGACCTGCTGGAGGTCTGCGACGGACTGTTCGCCTGGTCCTATCGTCGGATCGGCCCGCAGCCGCCCCTACTCGAACGGCTCGATGTCCGCCGTATCCGCGACCGGATCAAGCAGCTCAAGCCCGCCGACGACCTCGTGGCCTCGCCGTATCTGGGAGGCGTGCAGCGGACGCTGGCGCTGTTGCGGGACTGGTTCCGCTTCGTGACGGTGGAGCCGACGATGATCGACGATCTGCCCGTCTGGAGAATAGAGGGCCGCTGGTGTGGGGAGTGCCTGGCACTGCTGCTGCCGTCGCACAAGGAGGCAGCCCTGCAGCCGGGCGGCATCACCGCCGCGGAACTTCCCGATGGCATGCCGTGGAGCGTGCGGTTGTCGATCGGCAAACGTGATCTGTTTCCGTTTCGCATCGAATGGCTGGCGATTCCGGGGCGTCGTCCCGTGGCCAACAGCGACCCCGAACCGGTGGCTGTCCTCGAAATGTACGAGGTACGGTTGGGAGAGCCCGTCGACGCGGCCGCCTTCGTCTACAAGCCGGCGATCGAGGGGCTCATCGACCACACCGAGGCCCGCGTGAAGCATCTGGCGCCCATGCGGCCTTAGCAGCACCAAGAGAGGCCGCCAGGAAGTGGCGTCAGGTTGCTCGCCCAATCGTGGCTGGCGATCCGATGGTCGGCCAGCCCGCCTCCACCAGCCGCATGGCCGCGTCGATCGCCGCCAGCATGCTCGCCGGATCGGCCGCGCCGGTGCCGACGATGTCGAATGCGGTGCCGTGGGCCACGCTCGTCCGCACCATCGGCAGCCCCAGCGTGATGTTCACGGCACGGTGCATGCCGAGCAGTTTGATGGGAATGTGCCCCTGGTCGTGGTACTGCGCGACGACACCGTCAAACTCGCCGCGGCTGGCCCGCAGGAAGAGCGTGTCGGCCGGCAGCGGACCGGTCACGTCGATGCCCATCTCGGCGAGCCGACCTACGGCGGGCTCGATGATTCGCGTCTCCTCGTCGCCAAAGAGGCCCGATTCGCCGGCGTGCGGATTGAGCGCCGCGATGGCGAGCCGGGGAGGGCGACCGAGCAACGGCCCGAGCAATCCCGCCAGGCGGATGCCCGCCTGCACGATGCCTTCGCTGGAAAGCCGGGCGACGGCGAGCGCGAGTGCCTCGTGCAGCGTGACATGCACGACTCCCAGTCCGGCCGGCGGGGCAGGGGGAGCCGCCGTCGGCAGCCAGAGCATCATCGACACGTTGGTGTCGGAGAGGCCGTAGAACCGTGCGAGCATCTCTGTGTGGCCCGGCACGTCGTAGCCGGCGGCGTGGAGCGCCGCTTTGTGCAGTGGGCCGGTTACGATGCCTTGCGCGAATCCGTTCCGGACGAGCCTGGCTGCAGTTTCCACGGCAGTCGCAGCGCTGGCCCCGCCGGCTGCGCTGACCACGCCGGCCTCCACTCTTCCGGCGCTGCTCGTGCCGGCAAGGCCGCTGGTCGGATCGATCACAAGCAGTGTGTCGGCCCGTGAGTCGCTCCGGTCGCCGGGGTCGATCCCGGTTATCGCCAGCCGCGGCAGGCCGGATCGTTCGGCCAGCACCCGTGCCAGCATGCCGACTTCGGCCACGACACGCAGTGCTACGCGGGCATGCGCTGGTGTCGCGGCCCAGGCCTTGACGACAACTTCGGGCCCGATACCCGCAGGATCACCGCAGGTCAGCAGAAGGACAGGCTTCTCGGCAGACGGCATCGGCTCGCTCGGGTCGGTCGCATGGGGCAGCCATATGGCTTGCACGATCCCATGAGCCTACCATGATGGGCCGGCACAACGCGCGGCCTGGTGCCGCCGTTGGCCCCTTTGCTTCAATCGGTTCCTCAGATCGGTTCCCCCGCGTTGTTCCCCCGCATTGTTCCCAGGACCGTTTTCAGTCCCAGACTGGCAGGCTCAATCTATGGATCACGTGTTTTCACGGGCGGCCCTCTTTGCGGTGGCGTTGATGGCGGCAACGGCCGGGTTGGGCCTCTGGCTGGGCGATCTGCACGGGCAGACGGCCCCTTCGGTGCTCCGCTGGGGTACCGTCCACCGGCTCTCCGGCGTGTTGGCGGCGCTCATGGTGGTGCTCGTCAACAGCATGGCTGTCACCTACTTCATCGGCACCGGTCGCTGGTGCCGGGAAGTGGTGGAGACCTACGGCCTCGACGGCAGCTACATCGAACGGAGCCGACGTCTCAAGCGGGCCGCTTTTCCATTCGCGCTGTTGGGGATGTTGGCCGTGGTGACGATCGTAGCACTTGGCGGTGCGGCCGACCCTGCGTCGGGCCGCCCCGGCACCCAGCAGTGGGTCACGCCACACCTGCTCGGCGGTCTCGGCCTGGCGGCTCTGATCGCCTGGTGTTTTCAGTGCCAGGTGCCGCAGATCCGTCGGCAGCAGGGGCTCATCGAGGAGGTGATGGGGGAGGTCCGCGAGTCGCGCCGCCGTCGCGGTCTCGACGTCGAATGACAAACCGGCCCGCAGTGCAGCCAAC
>JBIIMX010000389.1:0-3700 GCA_044337765.1 Pirellulales bacterium
AGGGCCACGAGGCTGCCAAGCACACGGGGGGTGAGCCGCTCGGCGAGGATCGTGGTGCTCGGCCGGTTGCCCGGAAACGTCTTGTGCGGCACGAGCGGCTCCGGCACGCCCTCGGCCCGCACCTCGGCGGCTGTCTTCCCGAAGGCAAGGGCCTCGGCCTGCGCGAAGACGTTCGACATCAGCAGGTCGTGGTGGCGGCCTACGGGATTGGCCGAGCGTGCAAAGCCGATGAAGTCGCAGGGGATGATCCGCGTGCCCTGATGGATCAGCTGATAGAAGGAATGCTGGCCATTGGTGCCCGGCTCGCCCCAGAAGATCGGGCCGGTCTGGTAGTCGTCGATCACCCGGCCGTCGAGCGTCACCCGCTTGCCATTGGACTCCATCGTGAGCTGCTGGAGGTAGGCCGGGAACCGCTTCAGATACTGGTCGTAGGGGAGCACGGCGATCGTGTGGGCACCGAGGAACGTCGTGTTCCAAACGGCGAGCAGACCGTGCAGCACCGGCAGGTTGCGGGCAAACGGAGCCGTGCGGAAGTGGGTGTCCATCGCATGAAACCCGGCGAGCATCTCGGTGAACGCTTCCGGCCCGACGGCGAGCATCGTCGAGAGGCCGATCGCCGAGTCCATCGAGTAGCGACCGCCCACCCAGTCCCAGAAGCCGAACATGTTGGCCGTGTCGATGCCGAAGGCCGACACCTCGGCGGCGTTGGTCGAGACGGCGACGAAGTGCCGCGCCACGGCGGCGGGATCCCGCAGCGCGGCGAGCAGCCAGTCCCGCGCCGATCGGGCGTTGGCCATGGTCTCCTGCGTCGTGAACGTCTTCGACGAGATCACGAAGAGTGTCTCGGCGGGGTCGAGATCGCGGGTTGCCTCGACGAAATCGGTGCCGTCTACATTGGAGACGAAACGGAATGTCAGCTGCCGGTCGGCCACGTGCCGCAGCGCCTCGTAAGCCATCACCGGCCCGAGGTCGGAGCCGCCGATGCCAACGTTGACCACGACGCGGATCGGCTTGCCGGTGTGACCCTGCCACGTGCCGCCGCGGACCTGCCGGCAGAAGGCGGCCATGCGACCGAGCACCTCGTGCACGTCGGGCACGACATCACGGCCGTCGCAGAGAATCTTCTCGCCCCGTGGTGCACGCAGCGCCACGTGGAGCACCGCACGGTGCTCGGTCGAGTTGATCTTTTCGCCGGAAAACATCGCATCGATCCGTTGCCGCAGGCCAGAAGCCTCCGCGAGCCGGAGGAGCAGCGAAAGCGTCTCATCGGTGATCCGCTGCTTCGAATAGTCGGCGTGAAGGCCGCAGGCGTCGATCACGAGCCGTTCGCCACGGCCGGCATCCGCCGCGAACAGGTCGCGGAGGTGCGTGCCGGCGTGCGACGCGGCGTGGGCGGCGACCTGCTGCCATGCGGGCAGCGAGGCACGGCTGGAAGTTGGCGTCGTCATCGGGCTGTTCCTCCTGCGGTGGCCACCGCCTGCGACTTCTTCACGATCACCTCGAGCAGCTCGTTCCAGCTCTTCACGAAGGCCTCGGCCCCGTCCTTCTGCAGCTTCGCGCCGAGGGCCTCGATGTCGATGCCGGCCCGGCTGATGGCGAAGAGCGTCTCCTCGGCGGAGCCGCCGCCGGCCGACACGATGCCTGAGAGCGAGCCGTGGTCGGCAAAGGCCAGCAGCGTCTGCTCCGGCATGGTGTTGACCGTGTTGGGGGAGGCGAGGGCCGACACATAGAGCGAATCGGAGAGCTTTGGGTCCTTGGTGCCGGTGCTGGCGTAGAGCAGCCGCTGCGGCATGGTGCCGAAGTTGGCCAGTCGCTGGAAGCGGTCGGAGGAGAGCAGGTCGCGGTATGCCCGAAAGCACTGCTGACCGATCGCAATGCCGAGCCTGTTGGCCAGCGCCGGCGGAAGCTGGGCCGCGGTCGCGCCGTCCCAGCGGCTGATGAAGAGCGACGCCACCGAGCAGACCCGCGGCGACAGCCCGGCTTCTATCCGCCGTTCGATGCCCCGCAGGTAGGCTTCCGCGGCGGCGAGGTAGTGCGCTGTGGTGAAGAGAAGCGTGACGTTCACCGGCACGCCGGCGAAGATCGCCTCCTCGATCGCCGGCAGGCCCGCCGGGGTGCCGGGAATCTTTATATAGAGGTTGGGGCGATCGGCGCGGGCGTGCAGGTCGCGGGCCGCGGCGAGCGTGCTTGCGGTGTCGTAGGCCAGCGTCGGCGAAACCTCGAGCGACACCCAGCCGTCGAGGCCGCCGGTGCGGTCGAACACGGGGCGAAACAGGTCGGCCGCACGGCGGAGGTCTTCGATCGCCAGTTCGAAGAAGAGTTTCTCGCCCGACAATCCCTGCTGCACCTTCGCGGCGATGGCGGCGTCGTAGAAGGGGGTGTTTTTGACCGCGGCGTTGTAGATCGACGGGTTGCTCGTCAGCCCCGTCACCGAAAGGTCGCGGATGTAGCGGGCGAGCGTGCCGTCGTCGAGCATGCCGCGGGTGATGTTGTCGAGCCAGAGGCTCTGGCCCAGATGATGGAGCTGCTGCGTTGTGGTGGCCATGGAGTTGGGAACTCAGTGGGTGAGAATGCCGTGGAAGGAAGACTTCCTGATGCCAGCGGAGTTATACTCGCCACGTATTGGGGACGCGACGGCCGTTGTCGCGGCCGTGTCGCATCCGAAGCGGTTTGCCTCTTCCAGAAACCCGTCCGTCATGCCCGCACAGCCATTGCGTACACGCTTACGATGCAGCGGTCTGGCCGTGGCCATCCTTGCCACCGTGGCAGCCGCCCGGCCGGCGCAGGCATTTGAGTCTTTCGAACGCGGTGAGATCACCGTTGCGGAAGCCACCGACATCGTTCGCGGCCGCGAGGGCTGGGAGATTTGCCTTCCTAATCTGACGACGCTCTCGCCCGAGGTCGCCACGGCACTGGCCGGCGGGCCGGGCTATTACCGACTGTCGCTGCCGTCGCTGGCGACGCTCACGCCCGAAACGGCAGCCGCGCTCGCCTGCTGCGCGGGCGATCTCGATCTGCCGGCCGTTACGGTGCTCTCCGCAGCCACCGCCGCGGCCCTCGCCGCCCATCGCGGCACCTTGGAACTCGGCGGCATCAGCGGGCTCGAACTCGACGCCGCCTCGGCCCTGGCCGAACACGCCGGCCAACTCTGTCTTCCCGGCCTCGCCGTTCTCGATCCCGCGATGGCGGATCGCCTCTGCCGCCACTCCCGGCACCTCGCCCTGCCAGGAGTGACCTCGCTCTCGCCCGGGGCTGCCCGGGCCATCAGCCGCCATCGTGGCGAAAGCCTGGTGTTTGGAGGCATCGCTTCGCTGCCCTCCGAGGTCGCCTCGGAATTCGAGCCGCACGAGGGCTGCCTGATGCTGCCGCGGTTGGCCGGGCTGTCCGTGGAGACAGCCTCGCGGCTCGCCGGGCATCGCGGCCCCCTGTCGCTCGACGGTTTTGGAGAACTCTCCGCCGAGGTCGCCGCGGCGTTGGCCAGCCACCGGGGCATGCTCACGCTCGGCGGTGGGTCGATCCTGCCGGCCGACGTGGCGGCCGCCCTCGCAGCCCACGCCGGCACGCTCTCCCTGCCGGCCGTGAATCTCCTCACGCCCGAGGCGGCGCTGGCGCTGGCCCCGCACCGCGGGGTGCTCTGCCTGCCGTTGGTGGCGACGCTCTCGACCGAGACCGCCGAGGCGCTTGCGTTGCACCAGGGGGC
>JBIIMX010000390.1:0-3681 GCA_044337765.1 Pirellulales bacterium
CCGCATGGTGTTGAAGAGCGTCATCCCACTCGCTTCCGCGACGGGCTGCCTTACAAACGATCAAACACCCCGACGACGCACCGCGGCCCCGAACGGCCGTGCTGCGCCCATGACCGTTGCGGCAATTGATCGTCGCGTGGCGCCGAATCGACCGGCGGCGGCACCATACCTCCACACGCACGGCTGCGGATGACGGTTCCGGCGATTGATTTCGGGAGCACACGGTGGCTACAACACATGGACCTCATGCCCCGGATGACACCATGAAAGCTCTTCTCCTCTCCGCCCCCGGCGCGCTTGCCATCGCCGACATCGAGACGCCCACGCCCGCGGCCGGCGAGGTCCTCGTGCGGATCGCCGCCTGCGGCATCTGTGGCAGCGACGTGCATGGCTACACGGGGGCCTCCGGCCGCCGGATCCCGCCCCTCGTGATGGGTCACGAGGCGGCCGGCACGGTGGAGGCCGTCGGCTCGGGCGTGGCCGATCTCGCCGTTGGCACCCGCGTGGCCCTCGACTCGACCGTCTTCTGCGGCGGGTGCGAATACTGCGAGAGCGGCCGCGAGAATCTCTGCACCCACCGGCAGGTGCTCGGCGTGTCGCCTGGTGCATACCGCCGCCACGGCTGCTTCGCCGAGTATGTCTGCGTGCCGCGGCGGATCGTGCACCAGATTCCCGACGCCGTAGACTTCGTGTCGGCCGCGCTCCTGGAGCCGCTCACGATCGCGCTGCATGCCGTGAATCTTGGCGCGGCCGGGCCGAACACGCGGTCGGCCATCGTCGTGGGCGCGGGCACGATCGGTCTGGCCTGCGTGGCGGCGCTTCGCGCTCGGGGCGTCGCGCGGATCGCGTCGATCGACTTCGATGCCGGCCGGCTCGCGGAGGCCAGCCGGCTCGGCGCGATCAAGACCTTCACGGCCGGCCCCGACGCCGGCCGACTGGCCGCGGCCTGGGGCACATCATCCGACGACACCGACGGCGCCGATCTCGTGATCGAAGCGGTCGGGGCGACGGCCCCGGTGCAGACTGCGATCGAGGCGGCGACGCGGGGCGGCACGGTCGTGCTCGTGGGCAACGTGTCGCAGCAGATCGAGCTGCCGCTGCAGCAGGTAGTCACACGGCAGATTCACCTGCAGGGCTCCTGTTGTGCGGCGGGCTGCTATCCCGAGGCGATCCGGCTCGTGGCGGAGAAGAAGGTCGATCTCTCGGGCTTCGTCAGCCGCGTGGCGCCGCTGGCCGACGGGCCGGAACTCTTCGCCCGATTGCACCGGCAGGAGCCGGGACTCGTAAAGGTGGTATTGCAGCCGTGAGTGTTCCGCCCCCAGATCTTTCACTCTTCTCCCTGGCCGGCCGCACCGCGATCGTGACAGGTGCGAGCCGCGGCCTCGGACTCCAGATGGCGAAAGCCCTCGCCCGGGCCGGCGCCGATCTCGTGATCACGGCCCGCTCTGTCGATTCGCTCGCGGGACCGCGGGCGGAGCTCGAGGCGCTCGGCCGCCGCGTTGTGCCGCTCGCCCTTGATCTCACGAGCGAGGCGAGCATCCGCGACGCGGCCGCCGCGGCGATCGCTGCCGGGCCGATCGACGTGCTCGTCAATAACGCCGGCTGCAACGTCCGCAAGCCGGCGGCCGACGTGACGTGGGACGACTGGAACACCGTGCTCGATACGAACCTCCGTGGCTCGTTCTTCATGGCGCAGGCAATCGCCCGCCACATGGTGTCCCGCGGCCGTGGCCGGATCATCACGATCGGCAGCATCACGAGCGTGTTCGGCTTCGGGGGCCTGGCCCCCTACACGGCCAGCCGTGGCGGCATCCGCCAGCTCACCATGAGCCTCGCCGACGCCTTCGGCCCCCATGGGGTCACGGTCAACTGCCTCGCCCCGGGGTGGTTTCGCACGGCCCAGAACGACGTGATGTACCGCGACGACGCCTGGGTGCAATCGATCACCGACCGCACGCCGCTCAGGCGTCCAGGCCGGGCGGGCGACCTCGACGGCGCGGTCGTGTTTCTGGCGAGCGATGCCAGCGGCTTCATCACCGGCCAGACGCTCCTCGTGGACGGGGGCTTCACGACCGGCTCGACGCAGGCCGTGCCCCGGTCGGTGAACTGACGCTCCACCCGGCAAGCCCCGGGCGACGTGCTCGAGCGGCTGTGGATCATCGAACCGCCGGTCGCATGCGAAAGCGGCTCGGCACGATCGAGCTATCCGAGTGGAGACCTCGTTCGCGCGCCGTCGATGAGCCGATCGAGGCCGAGCGGATTTGCATTCCGGAGGGCAGGGGGCAGGAGCGGCTCCGGCACATCCTGATAGCAGACCGGTCGCACGAACCGCTCGAGCGCGGCCGAGCCGACGCTCGTGAACCGCACGTCGCTCGTCGCCGGCCACGGCCCGCCATGCTGCATCGCATGACAGACCTCGACGCCCGTCGGGAAGCCGTTGACGATCACCCTCCCCGCCTTCGTCGCGAGGATGTCGAGGAGGCCGCCTGCCGCCGCGAGATCCTGCGGCGTGCCGTGAAGCGTGGCCGTGAGCTGCCCCTCGAGCCGCCGGGCGACCTCGGCCAACGCGTCGAACGATGCCACGGTGACGATCAAGCCGAACGGGCCGAAGACCTCCTCGGCAAGCGCGGGATTGGCGAGGAAGGCGTCTGCAGTCGTTTCCACCACGATCGACGCGGCCTGCGTCTTCTGCGGATCGGCGGCGGTCGCCGAACGGGCGATCACCGCCGCACCCTGCGCGGCCGAGACGGCGTCGCGGCCATGCTCGAAGGCGGCGCGGATGTCCGCCGAGAGCATCGAGGCGGGCGCCGAGGCCACGATCGCCTCCGCGACGGCCGCCTTGAACCGGTCGAGGTCGGCACCTTTCACGGCGAAGACGAGGCCCGGCTTCGTGCAGAACTGCCCGACGCCGAGCGTCATCGAGGCGACGAATCCCTTGGCAATCTCGCCGCCGTGATCGGCGACCGCCCCCGGCAAAAGAAACATCGGATTGAGGCTGCTCATCTCGGCAAAGACTGGAATCGGATCGGGCCGCGCCGCGGCCGCCTCGCAGAGCGCCCTGCCCGCCGCCCGCGATCCCGTGAACCCGACGGCCCGCGCCGCGGGATGCCTGACGAGCGCCATGCCGATCACGCTTCCCTCGCCGTGCAGCATCGAAAACGTGCCCGCTGGCATCCCGCAGGCCTCGACCGCCCGCTGAATCGCGCCGGCCACGAGCTCTGACGTGCCGGGATGGGCCCGGTGCGCCTTCACGACGATGGGATTGCCCGTGCACAGCCCGCTTGCCGTGTCGCCCCCAGCCACCGAGAAGGCGAGCGGGAAGTTGCTCGATCCGAAGACGACGACGGGCCCGAGCGGCCGCTTCACCCGCCTGAGATCGGGCCGCGGCAGCGGCTGACGGTCGGGCTGGGCGCGGTCGATCCGTGGATCCATCCATGCCCCATCGCGGGCCATCGCGGCGAAGAGCTTCAATTGGTTGACGGTGCGGGCCCGTTCGCCCGTGAGCCGGGCCGCGGGCAGCGCCGTCTCCTGGCCGGCCCGTTCGATGAGGGCGTCGCCGAGGGCCATGATCTCCTCGGCGATCCGTTCGAGAAACACGGCCCGCGCCTCGCCCGTTGTGCCTGCGAGCGATTCCGCTGCGGCCTCGGCAGCCTGCATCGCGGCCGCGGCGTCGTCGACCGT
>JBIIMX010000391.1:0-3666 GCA_044337765.1 Pirellulales bacterium
CCCGCGTCCTCCATCAGCCTCGCGATCCGGGCACAGTTCCGCATGTGGTCCTTCGTCATGTCCAGTTCCTTGGCGATCTCCTTGTAGGTCTTTCCCGCCAAACGCCACTCAACGATCACGCGGGCATGCTTCACCAGCTGCGGTTCAGCAAACGCATTGACCACGAGCGGGCGATTGAGCATCACCAGGGGCTCATCCTCCGCCGCGGCCGCCTGGCGTGCCACGGCGGGTAGGCGAAGCTGGGCGAGATGCTCTGCCCCGAGGACATGGCACCGGGGGCCTCGATGTCGCTGGTGTACAACTCCGCCAACGTCCTCATCTCGCTGATCAACGGGGCGGACTTCGCCGAGCCGCTCAAGCTCTCGAAGCACCGCCCCTGGCCCAACTCCGTCCGGCCGAAACCCGCCGCGCAAGGTCCGCACGGTCGCCAGCCACATCAGGCCGGCAGTCTGATCGCCCCGGCTTCGCAGACGTGGCGCGGGGCAGGCTTGAGATGCCAACTCGATCGAGGAATAATCCTCGCCAGCGACCGCACGGTCCACACCTGCCAAGCATGGACCCATGATCTCCAAGAAGCCGCTGATCATGATCATGGGCGTGCAGAGATCAGGCACCATCGCCCTGTTCAATACGCTGGCGTCGGCGCCCGGACTGACTGGTCGGACGGAGCACGTGGGCGATGCCATCTACGACGACTTCGACCTGCGACCCGAGCCGGAAATCAGGCAGGTGCTGCACTCGCTGCCGGGGACCATACTCCTCAAGCCGGTGAACGAGAGCAAGCGGCGGGCGCCCTGGGCGGTGGCCGAGGAGTATGCCGGCTATGAACTCCGGATCATCTGGATCTACCGCGATCCTGTGAACGTATTCTGTTCGTTTCTTCAGAAAGGCTGGGGTCGCGGCGGCTGCCAGAAGTTTGCCGACAGCTGGGTTGCCCGCAACCAACTGGCGATCGAGTCGATCGAACCGCTGGGCGACAGGTTCCTGGTGGTTCGATACGAGGACATCGTGTCGAACCCCGGGTGCGTAGCGGCGCTCGCCGACCGATTGGGCCTGAGCGTCCGCTCGTGCCTGAGGGCAGACAGCCAATTGGGCCGCCAGCATCTGGCTCCGGAAATTCAAGCGAAGATGCAGACCCGCACCGCCGACATGCCGGCGAAGCTGGACGCCGCCAGATCGATCACGCCCGAAACCATCGGCCTCAACGGGCCCCGCCGAACCGAGCCCCGCCGAACCGAGCCCCGCCGAACCGAGCCCCGCCGAACCGAGCCCTGCTGAACCGAGCCCTGCTGAACCGAGCCCCGCCGAAACGAGCCCTGCTGAAACGAGCCCTGCTGAATCGGACATCGCTGAACTGCCCGCCATCCCCGTCCGGCATCCACGGGATGTTCAGCGACAGGCAATGCAGGCGGCCCCGCTTTCTGAGGACCTTCGTTCGTGGGATCGACTCCCACGACCTGCCTGTCGGGAAATGCCCGGCTTCCAGTGGCAGGGCGGCCCTGGTGATCGTGACTGGTTCAGGGCATGGGAGCAGGGAGGCTCCGGTCGGTGGATAACCAGCCGCTCATCAGTTGGCAAACGGTTGAGGAGTTGCCATAGAAAGGGCTATCCTTCGCCGCCGGAACTTCTTGTTGACTCATCGCGGCACAAGCGAAACAGTCTGCTTCGGCGGCTCCGCAGCCAAATTGATTCGTGAGCGATCCATTCCATGTTTGAATTCATCCAGGCACAGACAAGCGGAATCATCTTTCTGTTCGTATTGAGTATCGCAGCGACGATCGCCGGCGCGGTGTTGTTGACGACGGGAATGATTGTGAAGCGTTACCCGGACATCCCTTTTTCGGCAATCGTTCCCGCGGTCCTGTCGACCGGACTGATCACCTCGTTGCTGCTTGGGTTCGTCTTTCAACGCGCATGGGAATCCTTCGACGCTGCTTCGAAGAGCCTGAACCAGGAAGTCATTCATCTCGGCCACATCGCTTCCGCAAGCAGCTTTCTATCCGACGAGCACTCGGCCAAAGTGATCGAGGGTGTGAAGATCCACATCCGACACGTGCTCGACGCCGAGTGGCAACAGATGGCCACGGATCGCGGGCCCACGATCACGCGAGCCCCCGGATTGTCTGCGGTAAAGACTGCGCTCATGTTTACTCCCGGCGACGAAGGGGAGCGTGTTGGGAAGCAATTCATCATGTCGGCATTGTCGGAGGCAGCAACCGCACGATCGAACCGGATCCGCGCGAGTCATGTTTTGATCGCTACGCCATTGTGGTTGACCATCAGCACGCTCTGCGTTCTTCTGATCATCGGGATCGCCTTCGCGACAAGCGTGAAGTTTGCAACCTCAGCCCTGAGCGTGGCATTGAGCACTCTTGCGATCACCTGCATCCTGACAATCATCATCAGCTTCGATCAGCCATTCAGCGGCGGGGTAACCGTGTCGAAAGAGCCGATGCAAGAACTGCTCGGTTTCTTGTCACGAGAGAGGTGAGGCGAGACCTGCCCCTGCCCCCTTCCCCGTTTTTGTGCCAGGGTTCCTGAGGGCGCTGTCGGCAGATGGATTCACCGAAAGTCCTTGGTGATGATGCCCCCCTTCATCACGAATTCAACCCGCTCCGTGACGGTGATGTCATCGAATGGGTCGCCCGGCATGGCGATGATGTCGGCTGCCTTGCCGACCGCCAAAATGCCGATGTCGTCTCGCATCAGCAGTTCGGCGGCCACGCTCGTTCCGGCACGCAAGGCGCGGGGGATCGAAAGCCCGTTGTTCACCAGTTCGGCAAACTCGGTGGCATTGCTCTGCGCCAGCGGAAACGTACCAAAGTCGCTTCCGAGGGCCACTTTCACGCCACACTTGGACAGGTTGCGAGCGCTCTCGAGGATCGCCGTGGCATGCTTTCGATACTTCGCCCGGACATGCGCCGGCTCATTGATCGCCGCCCAAAACGCATCGTCGTCGATGAGCCTTGCAAAACGCACGACGGCGATCTGCGTGGGCACCAGGAATACCCCTCGAGCCTCCAAGAGCTTCAACGTCTCGAGCGAAGCCAAGCTGCCGTGCTCGACACTCCGAACCCCCGCCATCACCGAACGGCGAATTCCCTCGTCGCCGTAGGCATGGGGCGTGCAGGGTATGCCGAGATCGCGAGCCGTCGAGACAATCGCGTCGATCTCTGCCTGACTATATGGCACTTGCGCGGGATCATCCGCCGGGCTTGCAAATCCTCCGGTGGCCCCAAACTTGATCCATTGCGAGCCCCGGCTCACCTCATCGATGCCATCGGCGATGTTATTCTGGGCGACAGGAGTTTGTGCCGCCACGAGGGGCCTCGCATCGCCGTGCCCCCCGCTCGTGGACACGAGGTGCGCCGCGACGATCATGCGAGGACCGGCGACCAAACCCTTCTCCACGGCCCGCTGGAGCGAAACCGTGGTGTAGCCGCCGAAATCCATGTCGCAGAGGTCGCGAACGGTCGTGAATCCGCGGTCGAGCAGAACCCGCAGGGCCTGCACGCCCAACACGGCCTTATCGGCGGGAGCCAGCGCCCAGATCGCCCCCTCATCCTCCGGCCGCATCGTGACGTGGACGTGGCAGTCGATGAATCCGGGAGTCACCGTGTACTTGGAGAGATCGACGACCCTGCAACCGGCGGGCCGCTCGACCGT
>JBIIMX010000392.1:0-3665 GCA_044337765.1 Pirellulales bacterium
CATTTTTTCCGGGGCCCGACCCGCTTCCGGCCGCTCGCGGAATTTTTGATTACGCTTAAGCGGTATGTCCACAGCCCGGCAACTCTGGTCCATCCTGCTCCCCAAACAGCGGCGTGGGGCAGTCGCGCTCTTCGCCCTCGTGCTTGTGGGCACTGCGCTCGAGACATTCAGCGTCGGCCTGGTCGTTCCCGCGCTGGCATTCATGACCCAGGGGGCGAGCACCCCGGGGCCGAGAATGACCCGCTGGCTCGCGTGGCTGGGAAATCCGTCTGCCAACGAGCTCATCCTGCTGGTGCTTCTCGCGCTGCTCGCGGTCTACGCGGTGAAGTCGGTCTTTCTGCTCTTCGTCGCCTACTGCCAGTCACGGTTTGTTTCCGCGACACAGGCCAGCACGAGCCGCCGGCTGTTTTCCCTCTACATCGCGCAGCCGTGGACGTTTCATCTGCAGCGGCACTCGGCCGAATTGATGCGGACCATCAACGAATCGCAGGAGTTCGCCCACATCTGCGGCCTCTTCCTCATGACCGTCTCCGAGGGGCTCGTGCTGACCGGGCTGGTCGGTCTGCTGCTCTGGTTCGAGCCCACGGGCGCGCTCGTCGTGGCCGGCATGCTCGGGGCTGCGGCATGGTTGTTCCAGACGATCGCCCGGCCCCGTGCGATGCTTTGGGCCAACGCCCAGAGGCACCATGCCAAAATGGTGATCAAGCACGTGCAGCAGGGTCTCGGCGGCGTCAAAGACGTCAAGATTCGTGGCTGCGAAGAGGAGTTTCTGTCGCAGTTCCGCCATCACTCCGACGGCCAGGCCAGGATGGCGGCATTGCAGTCGCTTGTCAGTCAGGTGCCGCGGCTCTGGTTCGAACTCCTCGCCGTAGCCTCGCTTCTGCTTCTCACGGCAGTCATGGTGTGGCAGGGAACACCCTCCACGCGGTTGCTTCCGATGCTGGGGCTGTTCGCCACGGTGGCGTTCCGCATGCTTCCCTCTGTCAACCACATGACGGCCTCGATTCAGCGGCTGCGTCACTCCCATGCCATGCTTGCCGGCCTCTTGGGCGAGTTGAGTCTCGAGAAGACGAGGCCTTCCAGCCCGCATACGCCGCCGCTGCCGTTTCGCGAAAGCATCGTTCTGGAAGATGTCTCGTTTCGCTACCCATCAGGCCACGAGAACGTCCTCGAAGCGGTGAACATCAGCATCCCGCATGGGTCGTCGGTCGGCTTTGTAGGGGGCAGTGGCGCCGGAAAAAGCACGCTCATCGACGTCATCCTCGGGCTCCTGCCTCCGGCGAGCGGACGGGTGACCGTCGACGGCCGCGACATCCAAGACAATCTTCGTTCCTGGCAGGACTCGATCGGCTACGTCTCGCAATCGATCTACCTCTGCGACGACTCGATCCGCCGCAACGTGGCGTTTGGCGTGCGGGAGCAGGATATCGACAACGCGGCCGTCAAGCGGGCATTGAAAGCGGCCCAACTCGACACGTTCGTCGACAGCCTGCCGGCCGGTGGCAACACCTTCGTGGGTGAGCGGGGCGTCCGCCTGTCGGGTGGCCAACGGCAGCGGATCGGCATCGCCCGCGCGCTCTATCACGACCCGAAAGTGCTCGTGCTCGACGAGGCGACCAGTGCCCTCGACACCCAGACCGAGCAGGACGTGATGGCCGCCGTCAACGCCCTCCACGGCACGAAGACCCTGATCATCATCGCCCACCGGCTCTCGACCGTCGCCGACTGCGACGTGCTGTACCGCCTCGACAATGGGCGGGTCGTGCAATCCGGCAGCTACGCTGAAGTTGTCCTGTCCGGGGCTCGCCCCACCGACGCGGCCTGAACTCGTGGATCGGCGGCTGTTTCCCGGCGAAAAAAACGCCGTTTCCTGTTCTGGCAGGCTTGGTAGGATTGTGGGTTTCCCGTCGGCCCCCGTCACCAAAGGATCGGTCAGCCCGTGCCCAGCAGCCCCGTCATTTCAAAAGTGCAGCAGAAGGCCATCCAGAAGGTCGACACGCTCATTGAAGCGCTGGGATGGATTCGCAAGTTTCGCGACACCACCACCGTCATCAAGCTGGGGGGCAGCGTTGTCGAGCACCCGGACTCCCTGCGCCACCTGCTGCTCGACATCGTCTTCATGTCGACATTGGGCATGCGGATCGTGGTGGTGCATGGCGGTGGCAAGGCCATCAGCCGCGCGATGGACAAGGCGGGCATCGAACCGCGGTTCGTGCAGGGCCGTCGCTACACCGATCAGGCCACGCTCGACATCGTCGAGAAGGTGCTCGCCACCGAACTCAACCACGACATCACGGCGAAGATCGAGGAGTATGGCGGCCGGGCCATGTCGCTCAACTTCCTTTCGACCAACGTGCTCACCGGCGAGAAGCTGACGCTCGCGGGCCCGGATGGCCAGCCGCTCGATCTCGGCCACGTCGGCGAGGTGACGCGGGTCGACCGGCTCACGATCGACAACCTCACCTACGCCGGACAGGTGCCGGTGATTCCGTCGATGGCACTCACTCCCGATGGAGAGAAGCTCAACGTCAACGCCGACACTGCCGCCACGGCGGTGGCCGCGGCGATCGGCGCGGAAAAGCTCGTCGTGCTCAGCGACATTCCCGGCGTGCTGCGGGATCTCAACGATCCCGAGAGCCTCATCCATTCGCTCACGGCCACGGAGGCCCGTCGGCTGATTCAGGACGGCACGATCTCTTCGGGCATGATTCCGAAGATCGAGGGCTGTCTGACCACGCTCGAGCAGGGCGTGAAGAAGATCCACATCATCGACGGCCGCCTGCGGCATTCACTCCTGCTCGAGATCTACACCACCAGCGGTGTCGGCACGGAACTGGTCCGCGACGACGCCGTCAACCTTTCCGCCCGCGCCTCCACGGCCGTGGCGGCCACCGCCCGGTAGCCGGTTCGTTCCCGCCACACTCCGCCTCTTCCTCCATTTCCTGGAGACCACTCATGGCCACGATCGACGCCTCCCCCGCTGCGCTGGGCGACAAGACACAGGCTGTCATCGATGTCTTCAGCCGCTACGTGGTGCCCAACTACAAGCGGTATCCGGTCTGCCTCGTCCGCGGTTCGGGTTCGAACGTGTGGGATGCGGAGGGCAGGGAATACCTCGACCTGTTCCCAGGCTGGGGCTGCAATCTGCTCGGCCACTGCCCGGAGCCGGTGGTGCGGGCGGTGCAGGAGCAGGTGGCGAAGCTGATCCACGTGCCCAACACGTGGTACACCGAGCCGCAGGGCGAATGGGCGCGGCTGCTCTCGGAGCGGTCGTTCGGTGGCCAGGCATTCTTCTGCAACTCGGGCACGGAGGCCAACGAGGCGGCGATCAAACTCGTGCGGCTCCGCACCGACGGCAAGCGCTACAAGATCGTCACCTTCAAGGGCGGCTTCCACGGGCGGACGATGGGAAGCGTCTCCGCGACCGCGCAGCCCAAATACCACGAGGGCCTCGGGCCGATGGTGGCGGGTTTTCAATACGCCCCCCATGGCGATCTGGAGGCGGTCGAGAAACTGATCGACGAGCACACCGGCGGGATCCTCGTGGAGCCGATCCTTGGCGAGGGCGGCGTCGTGCCGGCGCCAGAGGGCTTCCTGCAGGGGCTGCGACGGATCGCCGATGAGCGCGATCTCCTTCTCGTGTTCGACGAGGTCCAGTGTGGCTG
>JBIIMX010000428.1:0-3344 GCA_044337765.1 Pirellulales bacterium
CGGTTCCGGGCATCGGTCCGATCTGGGCGCTTGTCATCGCCTCGGAGATCGGGCCCTTCGACCGCTTCCCCAATGCCGACGCCCTCGAGTTCTGGGCCGGCATGACCGCCGACCTCAAGGAGTCGGCCGGTCGCACCCAGAGCGGCAACATCACCAAGGCCGGATCGGCCACCCTGCGCTGGGCACTCTGCCAGGCCGCCGTCACCCTCTGCCAGAGCGACGCCAAGCAGGAGGCCACCAGACAGCGGTTCATCGCCAGGATGCCGCGAGCCAAGGCCAACGTGGTCATGGGTCGCCGGCTCCTGCGCACGCTCTACGCGATGGTGCGTGACGGCAAGCCGTACCAGTGCGGCGAGCGACGAGACAGAACCAAGGCGGCGAACAAGGCCAAGGCCAAGCGTCGGGCACGTGCCCTGCAGCCAGCCTGACCAAGGCATTCCATGAGAGATAAGAGGAGACACGAACTGATCATGCGGCGGTAGCTTTTTGGTGCACCCGCTTGTCGGGTGAACCACGTCGAGTCGGTGACCGCGATACGGCTTCATACGGCTCGGCTGACTATTCGCTGCGGGGCTAACGCCCCGCAGGCTCCACGGCCATGCCGGGAATGTCAGCCGATGACTGCGCCAGGGTGAATTCGGCCCGACCGATGCGGACATGGTTTTATTCGGCCCGGAACAAGCGTGGCGGCATTGCGACCGCTGCGACCGGTGACCGCGAAGAGATGAATCCAACCGCCCCGCCGCCTCGCCGAGGATGCGGAGGACGGAACAAGCACCGAGCATGAGCAGCGACGTTACCTGTTGACCAACGGCCCCTACAGAGATAAAGCCATGTCTTGCCATGCGTTTCATGATGGTTCCTCCCCTTCCCCGACCTTTGTTTCAGACACGCCCGCTAGCGATAGTCCGCCCGTCCCCACGTGGTGGCCCGCTCGTAGAGATAGATTCCACGCGGCTCCGCTGGATTGCGAATCTCGACGATCTGGTTCCGCCAGATGCGGCCCGTAGCGTCGCTCAGATGCAATTCCCACGCCGCGGCCAGCGTGTCGCCGCTGCGTGGCGGATCGTCCTCCGCGCCGAGCACCGTCCAGGGGATGGCATATTCGAGCGTATAGCCCTTACCATCCGCGGTCTCCACGAAGACGCCCTCCGCGCCCTCGGGATCGAAGACGACCTCGCCCCCCGCTATCTGCTTCTCGACCAGAAGCCGGCTTTTCCCAATCGTGGCCTGATGCCACATGATCGCCGTCATCAGCTTCGGATTCTCCGACTTTTGGATGTCGGCGAGGCCGGCCACCAGCCGGCGATCCCGGTAGTAGTTGGGGATCGATCCGTCGGCCGGCCAGCCCATGTCGCGGTCCACGGAGAGAAAAACCTGCAGCGCCCCGCCGTGCCAAATCCGGCGGGGATCGAGGTCCGGATTAACGCAGTTTCGCATCGGCGCGGGATCGCCGACGCGGGCCCCGATGTAGAGATTCCGGTCGTCGTACATCATCCGGCCCTCGATCCAGTCGTCATCATCGGGCAGGCCCAGCCGCCTCCGCCGAAAGAAGCCCTCCGGGTTCCAGTCGTCGAGCTTTCCGTCGATGACGACCGGCCCCGGCGCGCGGGTGACGTCGACTGAGGCGATGCCCGGCGTGCCGAAATTGACGTCTGGTGGCCTTTCGTGGCCCTCCATGTGGAAGCCTCGGCCCGGCTCTGGCGTCAGCCGCCGGACGAACCGCCGTTGGTCGAACGATATCGCGGCCGGCTCCGAGTCCCCCGCCGCTGCGAAGCGGATGGCCGTGCCCTCCCCTATCCGCGGCGGAAACCGGCCGTTGCCAGCCGTCGCGGTGGCGGAGGCGACGACGTCTCCGGAGTAGACCTGGACGTCGGTCGTCAGGGCATCGACCCGCACGGCAAACTCGCCGTCGCGTTGTCCTCCGCGGGCGTCGATCGTGACCGTCGGTGTTTCGAGGACGAAGCCCGGCAGGCCTCGCGGCAGCCGCACGACGGCGGTGCCCCGCGTGAGGAACGCGAGGTTTTCACTGACCACCTCGATTTCCGCATCGCCTTCGACAACGAGGACCACGCCGTTTCGCACCGCAATCTCCACCACCCCGGAGGCCACCGCGAGCCGCTGCCTGCCGATCCTGCGGCCAGCCGCGAGCGGCTCGGTGGAACCGGCCTCGGTCGCGTATCGGGTCCGACTGATCTCGGCAATCGCCGATTCCGGGATGCCGAGTGAAGCCCTGACCGAAGGCCAGAGCCCCATGGGGCCGCCGACGCTCCAGAGCAGGGCCGACATGCCCATTACACCCAGCGAGACGAGCACCGCGGCAACGAGGCGGCGGATGCCAACGCGGCCAATCGCACGATCGCGGCCCTCGGTATCGGCGGGCGCGGCAGACAATCCATCCGCGGCGTGGACCCGCTCGGCGTCGCCCCAGACCATCCGGGCTGCGTCGCGGCTGGCCGCATGGACCACGGCCAGTTCCCAGAACCGCTGGCGGGCAGCCGCCGATTCCTGCATGGCGGCCTCGAACTCCCGCATCGAGTCGTCTGTGAAGAGGCCGTCGAAATAGCCGTTGATCAGCGGGTCGAGATAGCTGCCGGAATCCGAGTGCTCGGACGAAGGGAGGCGGGAATCAGGCGTGCTGTCGGTCATGCGCTCCCTCCCATGGCGTCGGCCTGGGACAGCTGTTTTTCGATGCACTCGCGGAGGGCGACGCGGGCCTTCGAGAGGGCCACGCCCACCGAATTCACGCTGCGGGCGAGCCGGGTGGCGATCTCGCCCGGCGAGTGCTCGTGGTGGTAGCGGAGCCGGATGAGCTCCTGCGCCCGCGGCGCAAGCTTCTGCATGCAGTCGGCGAGTGCCTTGAGCCGGCGGTCTTCGGCGACCACCTCGGGGCAGGACGCCGCCAGGGCGTCGAGGGTGGCGGCGCTGATGACGGGCCGCTTCAGCCGTCGCTGGGCATGAAAGACCTTGTGGCGGGCGATCGTCACCGCCCAGGCCATGAAGTTCGTTCCTTCCCGGAAATCGGCCGCCTTCGTGGTGACCGTCAGGAACACGTCCTGGATCACATCGTCGACCCCCACGAAATCCGGCAGCAGCGACAGCACGAACGCCCGCAGCTGCGGCTGATGCCGCACGAACAGCTGCTGCACCAAGAGAACGTGGGGGTGGGGTTCGCGCATAGATGACAAGGAGGAGTTGTTGCCAGTCGGGGCGTTTTCGGGTGGCGGTAGCTTGGCTAGAACCCCGCCCTACGGGCATTATTCCGCAGCCCCGCCAAAACTTATCCACGGCCGCGTGGAGTCTCCGTGGAATGGGGGAGCCGACGCCGGTTCAAGGCAGCCGCT
>JBIIMX010000047.1:0-13858 GCA_044337765.1 Pirellulales bacterium
TCGTGATTTTGTTGGCGGCCGCCGAGGCGGCCGTTGCCTTGGCGATCACGTTGAACTTCTACAACAACCATGCCACGGTCGACATCGACCGGGCCGAAGACCTCAAGGGCTGAGCCGCCACCAGCGAATTTGACCATGGATCCTGCCTCTCAACTCCCGATGCTGCTGGGCCTCGCATGGCTCACGCCACTGGTCTCCTTCGTGGCGATCCTGTTTTTCGGCCCCCGCATGGGGCACCACGGCAAGAATGCCGCCTGGGTGGCGACCGCGGCCATTGTGACGTCGCTGGTGCTCTCGCTCGCTGCCTTCGGCACTTGGTTGGCCGCCCATCCGGTGACTGCCGTGGCGCATGGCTCACATGATTCTGGAGCATCGCCGGCCGCCGCTGACCATTCGGAAGCAACGCACGATGCCCGCGGGGCAGATGCCGGGCATGACGCGCATGCCGGACATGCTGATCACCATGCCGTCCACGTGCCCGCCGCCTACTCGGGGGACTGGTACACGCTCTACCAGGGCGGCGACCTTCGGCTTTCGATTGGTTGGTACATCGACGCCCTGACTGTGCTCATGTTCGTGGTCGTGACGTTCATAGCCACCTGCATCCACATCTACGCGTCGGGCTACATGCACGACGAGTTGCACGATGTCACTGATCACGAGGTGCACCTGTCGGGCGGTGGGCACCTCCATCGCCCCGGTCGGTTCCCACGGTTCTTCCAGGCGTTGTCGCTGTTCTGCTTCTCGATGCTCGGCATTGTGATTGCCGGAAACCTGGCGATGGTCTTCATCTTCTGGGAACTCGTGGGCATTAGCTCCTGGTTCCTGATCGGTTTCTACTTCGAACGCAAGAGTGCCTCCACGGCGGCCAACAAGGCGTTCATCGTCAATCGCGTCGGCGACTTCGGCATGCTGATCGGCCTCATGGCCCTCTGGGGAGCCCTTGGAACCCTGCATTTTGCAGACTCAACCGTGACGGCCATCGACGGCAGTGCCGCCACGAAGCCGGGCCTCTTCAGTCTGGTAAGGCCGGAGTCGTCAGGCTATGCGCTGCAGGTGCCCGACGGCATGGTGAAGTTTGCGAATGCCGAAGAGGTCGGCCGCATCGCCTCCGAGCACGCTGGCCGGCCCGGCGACGGTGCAGACGAGATTGCCAGTCGGATCGACGGGTGGCGGTCGCAGGGTCTCGGACGCTGGCTGTTGTTCATTGCCGGCGTGGGCATCTTCTGCGGTTGCGTTGGCAAGAGCGCCCAGTTCCCGCTCTTCGTCTGGCTGCCGGACGCAATGGAGGGTCCCACGCCGGTTTCGGCGCTCGTCCACTCCGCGACGATGGTTGCCGCGGGTGTCTATCTCGTGGGACGTTTCTATCCGGTGCTGACGCCCGATGTGCTGCTCGTCATCGCAATTGTCGGCGGGATCACGCTTTTCATCGCAGCGACAATCGCTCTGGTCGCCAACGACATCAAGCGCGTGCTCGCGTATTCCACCGTCAGCCAACTCGGCTACATGATGTTAGCGCTGGGGGTGGGCGGCTGGTCGGCCGGTCTGTTTCACCTGGTCACGCACGCGTTCTTCAAGAGCCTGCTGTTTCTCTGCTCGGGTTCCGTGATCCACGCCTGCCATACCAACGACATGCGGAAGATGGGTGGCTTGGCGCGGGTGATGCCGTGGACCGCAGGCACGATGCTCGTGGGCTGTCTGGCCATCATCGGTGCGGGCATTCCTTTCGTGATCGGTCTCTCGGGCTACTACTCCAAAGACGCCATCCTCGCCCAGGCGCTGTCGTACTCGCAGGCCAATCCGGCATGGTCGATTCTCTTTTATGCCGTGGCTGGAGGTGCGTTTCTGACTGCGTTCTACATGTTTCGACTCTGGTTCATGACGTTTGCCGGCACTCCCCGGGATCATCACATTGCCGAGCATGCCCATGAGTCACCGACAGTGATGGTGGCGCCGCTCGCCGTGCTCTCCGTGCTCGCGATTGTCGCCGGCTGGACGCTCCCGGGAGGCTTCGGTATCGCAAACCTTATCGAACAGGCACGTCCGGCCGGCACGGAGGCCACCACCGTCGGCGGCTTCCTCTTTGGCAGCCTGACCGTACCGGCGGAACACCTGAGCCACGAAGGCGCTGTTCACATCACCGCGACACTGACGGCCTTCGTCACCGCCGCGGCTGGCGTGCTGCTGGCGGCGGCGATGTACCTGTGGCGGCTGATCTCGCCGACGGTGGTCGCCTACATGTTCCGGCCGGTCTACTCGTTCCTCGCCCACCGCTGGTATTTCGACGAACTCTACGACGCGATCTTTGTGCAGCCCGCCTTTGCCGTCGCCAGTCTTGCCAGCGGTACTGACCGCGGCGTGATCGACCGTCTGATCGACGGCATTGCCTGGTCAGCGCGGCAACTCGCGGTCCTCGACGCCTGGATCGACCGAAATCTTGTCGATGGCTTGGTCAACGCCACAGCCACAGCGACTTGGAACGTCGGCCTCGAACTCAAGAAACTGCAGACCGGAAGGCTCCGTCAGTATGTGATGTTCATCGTGGTCGGCACGGTGGCGCTCTTCGTGCTGGCAAGCATGCTGTTTCGGGCAGCCCTCGCCGGCTGACACAATTCACACTGCAAATGCCCTGAAGTTCCCGGTCACTCACGATATTTTTCATCCCGCGGTCAGCACAGGCACCCCACGATCCCCTGACGGACTTTTCCATGTTGCCCACCGAAACGCTCTCGCAACCCGCCCTCTGGCCCCTGTCGGCCATCGTCTTTCTGCCCGCGCTCGTGGCTGCGTTTCTGTCGCTGCCGATCGTGCCGAAGGCCCGTGAAGACTTCATCCGCTGGACCACCTTGCTCACGACGGCCGTCGTCTTTGTCCTGTCGCTCTGGATGGCCGTGCCTGCGTTGTTCGGGCCGACGGGCCCGGCACAGTTCAGGCTCGGTGATCCCTCGATGCAGGCGGTCGTCAAACTGCCGTGGATCGAGGCTTTTGGCATCGAATACCTGTTGGGCGTGGACGGTATCAGCCTGCCGCTCGTCGTCCTGACAACCTTCCTCTCGATGCTGGCTGCTGCCGCCAGCTGGCCGATCACCAAGCACGTCAAGGCCTACCACATCCTGTTTCTGCTGCTTGTCACCGGCATGCTCGGCGTCTTCGTGTCGCTCGACTTCTTCCTGTTCTACGTCTTCTGGGAAGTCATGCTGCTGCCGATGTACTTTCTGATCGGCATCTGGGGTGGCCCGCGCCGGGAGTATGCCGCCATCAAATTTTTCCTCTACACGCTGCTTGGCAGCGTGCTCATGCTGTTGGCGATCCTGATGCTTTACTTCACGAGCGACCTGCGTCTGCTTTCGGAGGAGCAACTTGTCGCATCGCATGTCGTGAGCCCCGCCCTGACTGGGGCAGCTCGTGCGACCGCCGTCGATGCCATCAGTACGGCCAGCCGACCGCTGCACACCTTCAACATCCTGGCCCTCGCGCAGATCGGCCAATTGCCCAACTCGCCGTTCGCCGCGGCCCAGGTGTGGGGCATGAGTCTCGAGACCTGGGCCTTTCTGCTCCTGCTCATTGGCTTCGTGATCAAGGTGCCCGTGGTGCCGGTGCATACGTGGCTGCCTGACGCGCACGTCGAGGCGCCGACGCCGATCTCGATGATTCTCGCCGGTGTGCTTCTGAAGCTCGGCGGGTATGGCATCCTGCGAATCTGCTATCCGATCTGCCCGGGTGCCGGCCTCTCGCTCGCCTGGCTGGTCTGCGGTCTCGGAGTCGTCTCCATGGTGTACGGTGCCTTCGCGGCCTTGGCCCAAAAGGACTTTAAGAGGATGGTGGCCTACAGCTCGGTCAGCCACATGGGCTACGTGATGCTGGGGCTGGGAGTCTGGAGTGCGGTCGCGGGCCAGGAATACCGTTGGGATGCCTGGGCGCAGGGCGTCAACGGCGCCATGTTCCAGATGCTCGCGCATGGGATCAGTTCCGCCGGCATGTTCTTCATGGTGGGCGTGCTCTACGACCGCGTGCACCACCGCAATCTCGAAGAGTTCGGCGGCATCTTCAGCCGGATGCCCGTCTACAGCGGGCTTGCCATAGCGGTCTTCTTCGCCGGCCTCGGTTTGCCGGGCCTCTGCGGCTTTATTGGGGAGGTGCTCGTCACTCTCTCCAGTTGGAATTACAGCCGAGTGCTGGCGGCGATCTCGGCTTTCACCGTGATTCTCACGGCGGCCTACATTCTCTGGGCGATCCAGCGGGTGTACCTCGGGGCTGAATACAAGGGGCCGCACGGCGACCACCTATCGCCCATCACGCCCCGCGAACTGGCGATTGCCACGCCGCTCGTCTTTTTCGCGATTCTGTTCGGCGTCGCTCCCCAGATCCTGTTCAACTACGTCACGCCTTCGGTCAACCGGCAGGTGGAGACGCTGGCTGACTGGACCCGCCGCGTGCACGACGGCGGTGCAGGTCAGCCGGTGGCCGCCCTGAAGGATTCCGCGGCGGCCCGGTCGGCCCGTTAACCAGATCTCATAGTCAGCAAGGCAGTTCTTCCAGCATTTCTTCCCGCAGCGAAGGAAACCAGATCGTGAACCTCGGCTCGCTCATCACAGGCTCGCTCAACGATACGCTCGCCGTATCGTTGCCCCTGTTTCGTACCGAGCTTTGTCTTGCCGCTACGATCGTGCTCGTGTTGCTCTGCAGGATGCTGCCGCTCTTGCGGAGGCTGGATGCCGGCCTCGTGGCGATGGGAGGCGTCTGTTTCGCGCTTTGGTATGCGTGGAACGACCTGCGGGGTATTCCGGTGGCAGGTCTGCCGTCGGCCGGTGCATCCGGTGCCGGCCTCCTTCGGCAGGAACTCTTCGGCGGCCTGCTCGTGTTTGACTCGCTGACCGCTTACATCCGGTTTCTGTTAATGGGATTTCTTGTGCTGTACATCCCGTTCACAAAGGCGTCGGGTATTCCCGACCACGAGGATGGTGCCGACTTCTACACGCTCGTGCTCGGAGCGACGCTGGGCATGTGCCTGATGGCCTCGGCCAATCACCTGCTGATGGTCTTCATGGCCGTCGAGATGGCGAGCGTCCCGTCCTACGCCCTGGCCGGACTGCTCAAGGGCCGCAAGGCGAGTTCCGAGGCAGCACTCAAGTATGCCGTGTATGGCGCTGGAGCCGCGGGCATCATGCTCTATGGCATCAGCCTGCTGGGGGGACTGCTGGGAACCTGCCACCTGCCGAGCATGGCCGCGGAACTCGCGCGGGTCGTTGATGCGGGAACAGCCACTGGCAGCGTGATGGTGCTGGCCCTCGGCGGCCTGATGGTGGCGGTCGGCCTGGCTTTCAAGCTATCGGCGGTGCCCTTCCACTTCTGGTGCCCCGACGTATTCGAGGGAGCGGCGGCCGAAATCGGCGGGTTCCTGTCGGTCGCCAGCAAGGCTGCGGCCGTGGCCCTGTTGCTGCGGGTGTGCTTCGGTTTGGGCGTATCGCCGACCGGCCTGAGCGGCGTGGCGGCTTCAGGCCTCGCGGACCTGGGCTCGACACGGCACTTCATGGTGTATGTCGTCGGCCTGATGGCGGCGGTCACGTGCACGCTGGGCAATCTCGCGGCCTATGGGCAGACGAACATGAAGCGACTCCTGGCCTACTCGACCATCGCGCATGCCGGATACCTGATGATGGCAGTGGCGGCTGCGGTGGCGTTGGTGGGCGTTGCTCCAACCGCCGCGCGTGAGGCCGTCAGCGCCGTCGCCTTCTATCTCGGCACGTATCTGTTCATGAACCTGGGAGCCTTCGCCATCGTGGCCCTGCTCCGCAACCGACTCCGGAGCGAGGAGATCGATTCCTATGCCGGCCTGGTGCGGTCGAGTCCGGGCATCGTCATTGCCACGGCCGTTGTGCTCGTGAGCCTGATCGGACTGCCGCCTTTGGCGGGGTTCGTGGCGAAGTTTTTGGTGTTTGCCTCGCTCGTGCAGGCGATTTCGGTCGGCGCGGAGCGGCCCCTCATGCTCGTGCTGCTCGTGGTCGGTGGACTCAACACGGTGATCAGCCTCTTTTATTACCTGCGCGTGCTCAAGGTGATGACCTTCGATCCACCTCCGGAAAATCGTGTCGGAGGCGATTTCTCTCTGGTTTCACTGCCGGGGGCGGTCGTCACAGCGCTCGTTGTACCGGTCGTGGTGCTGGGCGTGTTCTGGTCGGGGCTCTATGCCTGCGCCCAATTGGCGGGCGCCTTCGCTTCCTGAACGGAATCACCCATCATGCCATCCTCAGATCCACTCTGCCGCCTGCTCGACGTTCTTCAGCCCTCGCTTGTGATGTATCTGGCCGACTCCGGAATATGGAGCTACCCGGGCAAGGAGTCGATCAAACTCGCGCTCGCCGATCTGGTGGGCGATCACCGCAGCCTGGTGGAACGGGCGGCGCTGGTGATCGAGGACCGCGGCATCGCCGTGCCTACCGTCGCTTATCCGATCGGCTTCACCGGGTGCCACGATGTCGACATGAGGTCGCTGCTGCCGCGCGTGGTTGCAGGTCTGCGGGGCCAGGTGACCGCGATCGACGCGATCATCGCATCGACCGGTGACGATGGCGTCGCGGCTGAACTTGCCCAGGAGTCGAGGGCCTCGACGCTGAGCCACATCGGCGCCTTGGAGCAGGTGGCAACGTCCGCAACGTGATCCATCCCATCGATCGGTCGACCTGTGCATCCTGTGGCGCTGATCTATGGCCTACTACGACAGCCACTGCCATCTCGACCCCATGCGGTATGGCGATGAACTCCCCCTGGTGCTAGCCCGGGCGCGGGCGGCGGGAGTGGCGGGCATGACGCTGATCGGCACCCGGGCGGTCGACAGCGAAGCCGCGGCCGAGCTGGCAGGGCGGGAGCCGGGGCTGGTGGCTGCCGCCGGCATCCATCCCAACGACGTGGCGGAATTGGAGCCCGACGAATGGGATCGCATCACACGGCTGGTTGTCTCGGGACGGGTGGCGGCGATCGGCGAAACGGGCCTCGACTGGTATCGCGACTCCGCACCGCGGGAACAGCAGCGGGAGTTTTTCGACCGTCATATCCGGCTGGCCCAGAGCCTCGGACTGCCGCTGGTCGTCCACACCCGTGAAAGCATTCGCGACACGCTCGACACTCTTCGCGAGGCGCTGGCCCGAGGGCCACTGAGCGTGGTGCTGCATTCGTTCACGGGCACGCATGCCGAGGCCGAGGAGGCCGTTGCGCTCGGCTGCTGTCTGGGATTCGCCGGCATGGTGACCTTCCGATCCGCGGCCAACCTGCGGGAGGTGGCTGCGGGTGTTCCGGCCGATCGTTTGTTGATCGAGACTGACAGTCCTTTTCTTTCGCCGGAGCCCTTGCGCGGCCGGCGGAACGAACCGGCTCACGTCGTGCACACGGCCCGCTGCCTCGCGATCGCCCGGGGGGTCTCACTCGAGCGGTTGGCGGCCGAGACCACGGCCAACGCGAGGCGGGTGTTTCTCCGCCGCTGACGGCGATACGATGGCACGGTTTCTCCTTCCGTGTTCATGCCTTCGTTCGGAGACGTTCCTATGGTCCGCACCCCCAGCACGATGTTGCCGCTCGGTACGTCCGCGCCTGATTTCGAACTTCCCAACGTCGACGGCCGGATGGTGCGGCTGGTCGATGCGGCTGGCCCAAGAGGCACGGTGGTGATGTTCATCTGCAACCACTGTCCGTTCGTCAAGCACGTGGCCGACCAGTTGGCGTTGCTGGGGAGAGATTGCCTGGCCCTGGGTGTCGGTGTCGTCGCAATCAGCTCCAACGACGTCGCCACCCATCCGGCCGACTCGCCGGAGCAGATGGTGCGCGAGGCTGAGGATCGGGGCTACCAGTTTCCCTATCTCTACGACGAGACGCAGGAGGTCGCCAAGGACTATCACGCCGCCTGCACTCCCGATTTCTATCTGTTCGACGGCGATCAAAAGCTCGTCTACAGGGGCCAGCTCGACCCGAGCCGTCCCGGTAACGATGTCCCTGTGACGGGCAGCGACCTGAGGAGAGCGATCGAAGCCCTGCTCGCCGGCGGGCCGGCGGTGACGGATCAGAAGCCGAGCATCGGCTGCAACATCAAGTGGAAGGCCGGTGGCGAGCCGCCCTATTTTCATGCCTGACGGGGAGCCGCGGCCGTCGGTTACCGCCGCGGGCCCTCAGGCGGGCTGGCAGTGCCGTTGTTGCCTCGGCCGGCGAACTTTCCGATGTCCTGCGTGTCGCCCGGTTCCAGCCTCGAGGCCCGCAGGTTTTCCCGCTGGATCGCCTCGTAGACCTCCTGCCGATGCACGGGAATCTCGGTAGGAGCATTGATGCCCAGCCGGACCTTGTCTCCCCGGATGTCCACGATCGTGACGACGATATTGTCGCCGATCATGATACTTTCGTCGCGTTGTCTGGAGAGCACGAGCATCGCTGGTTCCTTCCTGATCCTTTCGTATCGCCGACGATCCTGCGCCGGTGGCTACTTTGATTATGCACTCTTTTTGAGTGACGGGCGTTGCGGGACAAGTTCGTATTGCATGGAAAGCTCGCCACTGGCAACGACCTGACGGCCCGTGCGGGCTACAAGGTTGATGACGATCGGTGCCTTCAAGTTGAGCGTGAGACCCGTGGCGGTTTTCCCGACGACGACCACCACCTGAGCCTGCCGCATATCGGCCAATGCAAGCGGGGTGAGCTCACTCCGGGGGATCCGCACCTGGTAGTCGGGCACGAAGCGGCGTGGGCTGACCACGGCCAAAGCGACGTCACCATGCGTGGTGCTCTGCAGCCATCCCAGGGCGTCGTTGTCGGAATCGGCGAGCAATGCCCAGTCGCGGCAACCCTCGAGCCCCGGCAGCCCGCTGGGGAAGTGGAGGATATCTGCAGGATCGACGTCGATCCGTCCAAACCTGTTGGTTGTGATTCGCATGTCTGATGGCACTCCTTCGCCTCGAACGCAGCGGAACGGAGTCAGTGGCCACTCGGCCTCCCAACTCCTCCCCGACACAGTTCAGATCGGCAGTCGGGGCGGTTCGGGTTGAAGAAATAGGCTTGGATAAAAAAGAGGGATGCGGAAGACGTTGCCGGCCAAGGGTTTGGCAACGAATGCGTTGCCGTGCCTGTCTGGGTAAAGCTGGTTGCGGATTCGGTAAATCTGTCACAATCAGCACATGGGGCAACGCTCGTCGGCTTGCTGCCTCTTCCTTCTGCGTGGAGAAAAGCGTGGAGAAAAGAATGCTTCGCCAGGTTGTGTGTTGCGGCTTCGTATTGTTGGCAGCCTCCGGATGCATGTCGGGCAGCTATGACGAGGATTTTGAACGCAGTGTGCAACGCTACCGCCAGGACGGCGAATTTCAGCAATTGCATCGGGAACCGAAGTCATTGGCTGGAAATCGCTTGCTGATCCGCGTGCCCAAACTCTTCAAGAGCGAGGATGAAACCGGTGAAAAACGATCAAAGCCCCCCTTCGTCAGCGATTTTCCCGGTTTTTGCGTGGCGTATGAGGTGCTCATCGCCGCGGATGGGAAAGAATTCCCGGCGGGGCTGTCGGTCGGCGTGCCGATCGATCAGGAGAGCGGGCTCGAAGAACTCAAGAAGAAAATCCTCGCTCAGGTGCAAAAGGAACCAGCGTTTGCCAAGGCTGCCTGGACTGCAGTAAATGACCTGCCACCAGCCGACGGCAGTGTGGCGTGGTCGGTGTTGAAGCTTGAAGGCCAGCAGCCCTTTGAATGCATCAACAACGCCGTCACGGAGCCCCTCAACACGCAGGGTGAAACGCAGATCTGGTTGGCGTCGGATCCCAACACCAAAGTTGCCGCCGTGCTGGCCTGGCGGGTACCTCAAGAAATCGCGACGAACTTTCCGCTGAACGAACTGGCGGGGTTGGTGGCCCGCACTGTCGAGTTCAAGGCCCAGGCAGAAGCCCCCGCCCCCGTCCCCGACCCCGACCCCGCGGCGCAAGACGCTGCGCCGGCAGCGGCCCAATGAGCCTCGGCAAGAAGCGACGGCAGTGAGTCCGGCCAGCGAGCCTCACTCTTCGAGACGAGCCAGCGATTCCCGCCCAGACCGCTCTTATTGCCACATCGGCTGGGCGGCCCAGGATGCCAACGGCGCGAGCAAAAGCAGTGGCGCCCAGGCCCCGATCGACGGGCTGACGACGTAGGCGGCGGCGAGGGCATGCCACCCGAGGATCACCAGGAAGAAGAGCACTGCCGACAGCACGCACAGCCCAACAGCCACGAAGATTCCCCGGCGATTGGGTCCCACCACCAGCGGAATCCCGAGCAACGCGAGTGACATGTCGAGCAGTGGGGAAACGAGCCGGGCGTGAACCCGCAGGGGAATCTCCGCTCCCACGCCCAGGCTGGGGTTGGCGATGGCCCGGACGAGTTCTACGGTCGACGAATACTGGCTCCAGTTGGCTGACCCGATCAACTGCTCGAACGTCACTTCGCTGGTCACGAAACACTGCCCTGGGGAGAGCCAGTCGGCCGCGGAACGTGTGTGAACCACCGTCTTCCCGTCGCCCTTCAGTGGCGCAAGCTGATCGATGTCGACGGGCTCGCGGACTTCACAGAGGAGATATCCTGCCGGGTGGTTGGCGTCGGCGGGCTTCCAATAGGCCTCGGCCGCGTCGATCTGCGGGCCATAATCCGAGAGGGACGGTGGCATCAGCAGGCTTGGCTTGTCGATCTTGCAGTTGGCAGCCTGGGCTGTCCGGCCGCGGAACAGGATCTCCGTGTCGTGGTCGTAGCGGGCTTCGAAGGGGTGGGCGGCGTCTCCGCGGAGGTCCTGGGCGTTGCGGGAGAGGTTTTGACGTATTTGCGGCAGCACGAGTTCCCGATTCGCCATGGCAAGCAGACTCACCACGCCCGCGAAAATCAGCGCTGGCCGGGCGATACGCCAGCGGGTCACGCCGGCCGCGAGCAGTGCCGTAAGCTCGTTGTGCCGCTCAAGCCAGGAGAGTGCAAACATGGCACTGGCCAGCGAGATCACTGGACTTGTGGCGTCGAAAAATGAGATCAGCCGGTAACCGTAGTAGGCGCCCAGCACCTTCGCCAACCCGCCCGCCTCCGGTGCGTGGGCGATGAATTCCTCGATGTTCGTAAACGCATCGACCACGAATGTGAGCCCGGCGAGGCTCACAAATACGATCATGAAAGCGTGCAGTTGCGCCCGGGTGATGTAGCGGTCGATGAGCATGAACGCTTGACGGATTGCGGCCGTACGGGACGATTGAGCCTGGTCAGAACGTGGCACTCCGGCCGGCAACGGCCCGTACCGGAAGGGCGGCGGAGGGTACGCCTGTCCGCCGGGAGCGTCAATCTGGACTCTGACGGCAAAACCGCCGTGTTAGAACCTGCAAACAGCCCGAACGTGCAGCCCGAACGCGGGTCCCCAAGCCGCAGCGTAGGACGGCTTCCAACATTGGCAGCGGCGAAGGCACGACAATGGCATTGACTCGATTGCTGTACGCTCAGGCCACCGGTTGGGTGGCCCGAGGCCTCGACCTGCTCTATCCACCGCGGTGTCCGATCTGCCGCCGCGATCACGCCGCCGAGCAGCCTGCGGCAGCACCGGAGCCCGGCCTGTCATCGGAGCCGCAAACCTGGACCGCGACGGTCTGCAGCGAGTGTGCCAGGGAGTTGTCCGCTGACAGCGGCCGCTGCCTACGGTGCGGTGAGGCCGGCGGGGCGACCGACGGCTGTCGGCTCTGTACGCAGGGCCCCCGCGCCTGGCGACAGATCGCGGTCTTGTCGTCGTATGCCGGCAGGCTTCGCGAGGCGGTGCTGCGTGCCAAGCGTCCTGCGGGGGACGACGTGGCGGCCGCTTTGGCGTCGCTGATCGTCCGCAAGCATCGGGATCGGCTGGCGTCCTGGGGAATCAGTCGGGTCGTGCCCGTCCCGATGCATTGGCTGCGGCGTTCGGTCCGCGGCACAAGCGCAGCCGATGAGTTGTCTCGGCGGATCGCCTCCCTCCAAGGGCTGCCTCACAGCCGAGCGCTCGTTCGGCAACGGGCCACACGGATGCAGAATGAATTGCCGATCGCGGATCGGCCGCACAACGTGCAGGGAGCCTTCCGCAGTCGGCAACCGCTCGATGGTGAGCGCATTTTGCTGGTGGACGATGTGGTCACGACGGGCGCGACCCTGTCCGCCTGTTGCCGAGCGCTCGGGGCCGCCGGCGCGGTGAGCGTCGACGTGGCGGTCGTTGCCAGGGCCGATCGGACCGCCGCCGACAGCTAGAGCTTTTTGACTTTCGCGCAGCACGCCATGGGGGCCTCTCGGCTCCGAGTCGCTCAAAAGCTCACCCCGGTATGCGGTCCCTTCTTGGAACGCGGGTAGAATCGGCGGCGTTCGGAGCCCCCGGATGCCTCGCTCGCTCCGGTATCCACGGCCTTTTGGAAATATCGAACACGGCAGGCAGGAGACACAAACCAGATGGAAAAGCAGACACAACCCGCTCGTCAGGGTCGCCCGATCCGGATCGGCACCCGGGCCAGCCTTCTGGCCCGGACGCAGACCGGCTGGGTCGTCGACCAACTTCGCAGCCATGGGCATGAGGTCGAGGTTGTGACTGTTTCCACCCAGGGTGATACGCGTGCCGACGTGCCGATCGCGGCGATTGGGGGGGACGGTGTGTTTGTTCGCGAACTCGAGCGGGCCCTGCTGGATCGTCGGATCGACTCCGCGGTGCACAGCCTGAAAGATCTGCCCACGGAGGAAACGCCGGGGCTGACCGTGGCCTGCGTGCCCGTGCGGGCCATGCCGTTCGACGTGCTCGTTGCCCGCGAGCCGTGCACGCTCGACTCGCTGCCGCCCGGCGCCGTGGTGGGCACGTCCAGTGTGAGGCGGGTCGCCCAGGTGAAATCACTCCGTGGCGATCTGGTCGTCCGGCCCATCCGAGGGAATGTCGATACGCGGCTGCGCCGGCTCGATGCCGGCGAATACGACTGCCTGATTCTCGCCGGAGCGGGGCTCGAACGGCTGGGGTTGAGCGGCCGGATCACATCTGTGCTGCGGCCCGACGCCTTCTGGCCGGCGGTCTCCCAGGGGGCGTTGGGAATTCAGATCCGAGCAGACGATGACCGGATGCAGCGATCGCTCGAACCGCTCGACGACCCCGCGACGCACCAGGCAGTTCTGGCGGAGCGGAGTTGCCTGGCCGCCCTCGCGGGCGGTTGTCTGGCCCCCATCGGAGCCTGGGCGCACCATGCCGACGACGGTCGGCTTGAACTTGGAGGTTGTGTGCTCGAGGAAACCGGCGATCGCGTCATCAGAATCGCTGCCACTGTTCGAACTGCCGCTCCGGCCGGCGATCAGCGGGTATTGTCCGGGGCCCCGGAGGCTTTGGGAAAGCAACTGGCGGAGGTGCTGCTCGCACGCGGGGCGGAATCGATGTTGGTCCGCATGCGGGCAAGGGCTTTGCGTGCCTGATGCATCCGAAAAAGCCGGGTGTCCACCAAAGTGGGTGGTTGGCCGAATGCCCCGACTTGACCACATTAATCATCATTGAATGCGGAAGGTTTGCGACGGTTATGAGCAACCTCCTGTTGTTTCAAAAAACTTGATTTGTTAGGATGTGAAGAGGCTTGTCGAAGTCGCAGGCGAGGCAGCGAAAACTGCTCCGAGCAGGGCGGATCTCCTCGGAGTAGAGCGGAAAGCAGCAAAGGTTTGGAACCTAGATGTCCATAAAATTAGTCATAGCCGACGATCATGAGGTGGTGAGGCGGGGCCTTGTGAGCTTGCTCGCCGGGTCGGAGGTCAAAATCGTCGGCGAAGCCTCCAGCGGTGAAGAGGCCATCAAACTCACCCGCAAACTGAAGCCGGACGTCGTGTTGCTCGACATTCGCATGCAGGGCAAGGACGGGCTGGAA
>JBIIMX010000393.1:0-3652 GCA_044337765.1 Pirellulales bacterium
TTCAACACGTTCGTCCTCATCTGCTCGAGCGTCACGATCGTGCTCGCTCTCGAGGCCGCCCGTGCAAACAAGACGGGCCTCGCCAAGCTTTGGATGCTGCTCACGCTCCTGCTCGGCACGCTCTTCCTGGGCGTCAAGGCTTACGAATACCAGGCCAAATTCTCGCACGGCATCTACCCACAGGCCCCGCGGGGCCGCATCTACGAAAAGCCCGACCTCTATTACGGCTCTGCCGTTCGCGCCCGGCTTGGAGAGCCGGCGATCATCGACAAACTCAAGGAACTCGACGACGCGCCGGCCGATTCGCTGACGGCGGAGCAGGTCTCCGCAAGGGCGAGGCTGCAGCAGGTCCGCAAGATGGTGGCCAGTCCCGAGCAGCAGGCTTTCGATCTGGCCGTGGTAGCCGATCAGGTGATGCCACTGCCGTCCGACGGCCCGGGCGGATCGCATGGCGGCGGCGCCGGTGAAGGGCATGGAGGGCATGCGAGCGGACTCAACGACATCTTTCCCTGGCTCAAACTCCCCGCCGTCATTCCGGGTGGCAACATGTGGGCCAGCACCTACTTCCTCCTTACCGGTTTCCATGCTGTCCACGTGATCGTCGGCCTGATCGTCTTCACGATCCTGCTCGGCTATAAACTCGGGCCCAAAGAGGCCGGCAAGATCGAGAATGCCGGACTCTATTGGCACTTCGTCGATCTGGTGTGGATCTTCCTTTTTCCGCTGCTGTATCTGTTCTGAGGTATTTATGAGCGATCACGACGTCCACGCCAGCCATGCACATGGCCCGATCACCCGGGTCGGTGACATCCCCGAGCACCACGACCATGCCGAACACGGCCATGATCAGGACCATGGCCACGGCGGCATCGGCAAATATTTGCTGGTGTTTCTCGCACTCTGTGGCCTGACGACGATGTCGTTTCTCACCTACTCCCCGTTTTGGCCCTGGCGGGATCAGCCGCAGGTCGGCTGGGCGTTCATGATGGCGGTGTCGTGCACGAAGGCGATGCTCGTGGTGCTGTTCTTCATGCACGTCTTCTGGGAGGCGAACTGGAAATACGTGCTCACGATCCCGGCGGCCATGATGGCGATCTTTCTGGCTCTCATGCTCGTGCCCGACGTCGGCATGCGAAACCGCATGGTGTCGCAGGAGCGTGCCCTGCATATGGCCCGCACGTCAGACGTCCGGCTGATGGAGCAGGCTGCGGAGGCGAAGGTTCTCGCCGAACCGGCGTCGCACTAGTGCCTGGGTTATACTAGTGCCTGGGGTTATTTGGTTCGGTGGTCATCATGCAGAGCAGCAACGAGCGCGGGTGGTTGTGCAGCCTTGTGCTGCTCGCTTCTGTTGGATGTGGCGGCGGGGATCGCATTGGTGCCGTCGGATCGGCCGCATCGACGCCGCCTGCCGTCCGAGACGAGTCGCCGCTGCCGGCACCCGAGCGGATGCCGCCCGGTGCCGTAGCCGCTCCGTTCACGCTCACCGAGCGCAGCGGCAAGCCGTTTGATTCAGCATCGCTCCGCGGCAAGGTCTGGCTCGCAAGTGTGTTTTTTGCCAACTGCCCCGGTCCCTGTTTTCGCGAGAATCAGGCACTTGCCGACATTCTGCGGGAGATACCCGACCCCGACTTCATGGTCGTCAGCGTCACCTGCGATCCCGAAAACGACACGCCGGAGTCGCTCCGCCGCTATGCCGACCGGTTCGAGGCCGACCCGGTGCGATGGAAGTTCCTCACCGGAGACATGGCGACGATCAAGCAGATCGCCAACGGCACGTTCCTGCTGCCTGCCGAGGTGGGCGTCCACTCGGAGCGTGGCGTTGTCTTCGATCGAGAGGGGAGGCTGCGGGGCAGCTACCATCTGCTCCAGCCCGACCGGGTGAAATTGCTGGAGAAATTGATCCGCGACGTTCTCGCGGAGCCGGCCGCAGGCGTGACGTCAGCGGCCGGTGATCGGGACACGCCGGTCGCCCCCTCCGCCGCCCTTGGAACCCCCGCCGGATGAATCTCTCCACAGTTGCCCACTGGCTGCCCACCGTCAACGCCGCCCTCAACTCGCTGGCCACCCTGCTGCTGGTGGCCGCCTGGATCTTCATCCGCCGCGGAGAGTGGCGGGCCCATCGTGCGGCAATGATCGCCGCGTTCGCCGTATCGACGCTCTTTCTGGCCTGTTACCTGACCTACCACGCCATCGTCGGCCATGTGCCGTTCACGGGGCAGGGGCCGGTTCGGACGGTCTACTTCACAATTCTGCTGACGCACATCCTGCTGGCAGTGACGGTGCCGGTGCTGGCGATCGCCATGTTCGTTCTTGCGGCCCGGGGGCGGTGGGCGGCCCATCGGCGGCTCGGAAAGATCACGATGCCGATTTGGCTGTATGTATCGGTCACCGGGGTGGTGATCTACCTGATGCTCTACCAGTTCTACCCTGGACGCCCGCGGGAGCCTATGATTGAAAAGGCGAATGTCGCGGCGCCGGCCTGAACTGAAACCCCGCACACGTCGCAGGTTTTGTCAGTCTGGCTCTGCGAGTTCGGCAATGCGAGTCGGGGAGTGTTGAGACCGGAAAAATGGTGAATCCGGAATTCTGAGTTCGGCGTTTCGTCCAGTGGAGTTCATGGCATGGCCCGTCCGCTGCTCTTGAGTCGCTCGTGGCAGTCCGTGATGGGCTCGCCTCTGACCCTGGCCTTCGTCGTCGCCTGCGGCGTTGCAGCCAGCGAGGCTCTGGGCTGTCCGAATTGCAAAGATGCGGTAAATACTTCCGACCCTGAAGGGCTCAATCTCGCCCGGGGCTACTTCTACAGCATCCTCATCATGCTGGCGATGCCCTGCACGCTGATCAGTTCGTTCGGCATCTATGTCTGGAGAGAAATGCAGCGGCAGAAGCGGGAGGGCCTGCAATCCGTCGATCGGGCTCTCGACGTTTTTCCGGCCGTTGGTTCTGCTGCCGTTGGTTCTGCTGCCGTCGGCTCTGCTGCCGTCGGCTCTGCTGCCGTTGCTTCTTATGGCGGGTCTTCGGAGCCCGCCACCCCGCCGCACCCGTGAGTGATCTCCCTTCAGAGTCGGAGCCGTGGCCAGAACTGGCAGCACTGCCTGCGGCCGATCCGAAGCAGAAGTCGCCGCGTGGCCGCTCGGCTCCCCGCAACTACCTCGCTCAAGGCGAAAAGCGGCGGATCTTCTGGCTCTTTATGCCGCCGGCCCTCGTCGCCATGCTCGTGCTGGGATGGGTGGAGAGAAGTTGGTTTGCGTCACCTCCGGCTGCTGTCCGCCCACAGGTCGACACCGCTGTGTCGGAGATCCCGACCGCCCCCGATCTGGCTGATGCTGTTGTTATCGCGGCGGAGCAGGAACTGCCGCCCGGCGAAGCCGACGAATATGGCGCGTCGTTGTACTCGCTGACCCAGGTGCGGGACGACACCATGTTTCGTGGGTCCGAGGATGAGGCGTGGTTTCAGATCTGGATGACGCTCCGATCCACCGATATGCGGGCGTTGGCACGGTCGTCTGCCCGGCGCGTCAGTTTTACCGAACTTTTCGGCCAGCCTCGGAGTTATCGCGGACGGCTCGTGCGGTTTCGCGGGACGCTGCATCGGCTCGAAAAGGTGACCGCCCCGGTCAACCAGTACGGCGTCGAGGACTACTGGCAGGGGTGG
>JBIIMX010000048.1:0-13845 GCA_044337765.1 Pirellulales bacterium
TGCTGCCGCGTCGGCCGATGCCCAGACCGATGCCCAGACCGATGCCCAGACTGGTTCCCAAGTCGTTGTCCAGTTCGAGACCTTGACCGCTTCGGCACGACGTGCCGGACTGCGTGTCTTGGAGGGCGAGCACCTCGTGCTCGTCACCGATCGACCGGTGCGGGCCGGTGACGGCGTGGAAGATCTGCCCCGCATCTTCGATGAAGCGTGGGCCGGTTGGTGCAGGCATTTCGCAATTGCCCCAGAGCCGCATCGTCAGTGGCGGGCCTTCGGCTGCCTCGTCGTCGATCGTGAGCGGTTTCGCGCGGCCGGCTTGCTGCCAGACGCGATTCACGATTTCACCAACGGCTTCTGCAACCGTCACCAATTCTGGATGGCCGACCAATCGAATCCGGCTTACAGGCGGCACCTGCTGCTGCACGAGGGAGTGCACGCCTTCACGCTCACGCTCCGTTCGCTCAACACGCCTCCGTGGTACATGGAGGGCATTGCCGAGTACCTCGCCACGCACCGGCTCACCGAGAGTGAAGATGCCGATGGCGTGCCCGGCCGCCTGGTGCCGACACCGCTGCCGCTACGGGCAGCCGATGTCGAACAGCTCGGCCGCATCGAGAAGATCCGGGCGCTGCGTGCCGCCGGCGAGTGCCCGGGACTCGATGCCGTCTTCGAGACGCCGGGATTCAACCACCGCGATCTCTCCGCCTATGCCGGCAGTTGGGCTGCCGTGGCGTTGCTGTCGCTGCATCCGCGGCACGCCCCCGCCTTCACCGCGGCTGAACGGGGTCCACTCGATGCCGCCTTCAACCGGCGGCTCGCCGGGATGGCCGGCTGGGATGGCAGCGAGGCCGTTCGGGACTTCGACGCCTTCACCGACGAGATCGACTATGGCTACGACTTCAATCGCTCCGCCATCGATTGGTCGGCAGGGCGATCGCTGGATTCGCGACAGGCTGTCGCCGTTGCCGCCGACCGCGGCTGGCAAAACTCCGGTTGGTCGCTCCGCAAGGGAGCACGCTATCGCATCACGGCAACGGGCCGCTGCACGATCGGCTTTCTCGCTGCCGTGCCGCCAGCTTCGCCGGTGCGATTGGAAAGTGAAGCCGACGGGATTTCGTTGCGTTGGTATCGGGGCAGGCCGCTCGGCAGGCTGCTCGTGGCGCAGTGGGTCGAGGAGCCAAAGAACGGCGGCCGTCCCGGCTTCGCCGTGCTCGCGACCGGAGCCGACGGCGTCTTCACTGCGGCCGCCGATGGCGTGGTGTCTTTCAAGATCAACGAACCGCCCGGTGAGTTGGCCGACAATGACGGCCGGCTCTCGGTCGCCATCGAGCCCGAGCGGTAGGTGAGACTGATGCCCCTGGTGGCGGCGAGTTTCCTAACTTGCCGTGTCTTAACTTCGCACAAGTTGAAAACTTGTGGCCACGGGGTCAAACGCTTCAGCTAAGCCTTCCGTGGCGGCGAGTTTTCTAAGCGTGCCGTGTCTTTGCCCCCCGTGGCGGCGAGTTTCCTAACTTGCCGTGTCTTAGCCCCCGTGGCGGCGAGTTTACTAACTTGCCGTGTCTTTGCCCCCCGTGGCGGCGAGTTTTCTAACTTGCCGTGTCTTTGCCCCCCGTGGCGGCGAGTTTCCTAACTTGCCGTGTCTTTGCCCCCGTGGCGGCGAGTTTCCTAACTTGCCGTGTCTTTGCCCCCCGTGGCGGCGAGTTTCCTAACTTGCCGTGTCTTAACTTCGCACACGTTGAAAACTTGTGGCCACGGGGTCAAACGCTTCTGCAGAGCCTCATGCATGCACTGCGAATTCACCAGCCGAAACGCTCGGCAGGTTCGTCTGGCCCATCAGCCACAGATCGACCGACCGAGCTGCCTCGCGACCCTCGTGGATCGCCCAGACGACGAGCGACTGGCCGCGGCGCATATCGCCCGCGGCAAACACGCCGTCGCGGCTCGTCTTGTAGTCGCTGCCTGTCTTGATGTTGCCTCGTGGATCGAGTTCGAGACCGAGATCCGCGATCGGCCCATGCTTCTCCGGCCCCATGAATCCCATGGCCAACAGCGCCAGCTGACACGGCCATTCCTGCTCGCTGCCGGGCAGCTCGCGAAACTTCTGCTGGCCCGAGGCCTCGTCGGTATACCATTCGATCCGCACGGTCTTCACCGCCCGCACATGGCCCTTTTCGTCGCCGAGAAACTCCTTCGACAGGATGCTCCACTCGCGACTGCAGCCCTCCTCGTGCGAGGAGCTCGTCCGCAGGATCACGGGCCAAGACGGCCACGGCGTGTTCGTCGGCCGCTGGCTGCGCCGCGGATATTTGCCGAGGTCCGGCGGCTGCGGGAGGAGTTCAAACTGGGTCAGGCTCTTCGCGCCCTGCCGGTTGCTCGTGCCATCGCAGTCGGAGCCGGTGTCGCCGCCGCCGATGACGACCACGTCCTTGCCCTCGGCCGAGATCTGCCCCTGCACCTCGTCGCCGGCATTCCGCTTGTTCTGCTGCGGCAAAAACTCCATCGCGTAGTGCACGCCCTTGAGATCGCGGCCCGGGATCGGCAGATCGCGACCAAGGGTCGCCCCGCCGGTGAGGAGAATGGCGTCATACTCTTCCGTCAACGACTGCGTGCTGACATCCACGCCGACGTTCACGCCGCAGCGGAACTCGACCCCTTCCTCTCGCATCTGTTCGACCCGCCGCCAGACCCGCCACTTCTCGAGTTTGAAATCGGGGATGCCGTACATCAGCAGGCCGCCCGGCCGGTCGGCCCGCTCGAACAGCGTGACAAGGTGCCCGGCCCGGTTGAGTTGCTGTGCGGCGGCGAGGCCCGCGGGCCCGCTGCCCACGACCGCCACCCGCTTGCCGGTCCGTACCGCGGGCGGCTCGGGCACCACCCAGCCCTCGTCGAAGGCCCGGTCCGCGATCGTCATCTCGATCTGCTTGATCGCCACGGGGTCTTCGTTGATGCCGAGCACGCAGGCTGCCTCGCAGGGCGCGGGGCAGACACGGCCGGTGAACTCGGGGAAGTTGTTCGTCGCGTGCAACCGTTGGCTGGCCTCGTGCCATTGCTGGCGATACACGAGGTCGTTGAAGTCGGGGATGATGTTCCCCAGTGGGCAGCCGGTGTGGCAGAACGGCACGCCACAGTCCATGCACCTGGCGCCCTGCTTGGCCAGTTCTTCCTGCGGGAGGATCGTGAGAAACTCGTTGTAGTGCTTGAGCCTGTCGGTGACCGGCGCATAACCGCTCACCTTTCGCTCGTACTTCATGAATCCGCGCGGCTCACCCATGACTTTTTCCTTCTAAAAAAGGGGACGCAGCTCTTTTCCTGGCCCCATTGGCTTCACGTGCGGGAGGCAGGCTCGAAAAGAGCTGCGTCCCCTTTTTTGGCTTCCTGATGTTCTTGTTCGACGAGTTTGCGGAGTTCCGCGAGAGCCCGCTTGTAGTCGGTCGGCATCACCTTCACGAAGCGTGACTGCTCCGTCGCCCAGCGGTCGAGAATCGCCCGGCCGCGGCTGGAGTCGGTGTATTCGACGTGCTTCTCGATCCGCCCCTTCACGTAGTCGAGGTCACCCGGATCGAGCGGTTCGAGTTCCACCATCTCCTTGTTGACCTTCTGACCAAACGTGCCGGTGGCGTCCCAGACATAGGCGATGCCGCCGCTCATGCCCGCCGCGAAGTTGCGGCCGGTCTCGCCGAGGATCACGGCCCGGCCCCCGGTCATGTATTCGCAGCCGTGGTCGCCCGTACCCTCGACAACGGCTTCGGCGCCCGAGTTCCGCACGCAGAACCGCTCGCCACAGATGCCGCGGATGTAGATCTCGCCGCTGGTCGCCCCGTAGCCCACCACGTTGCCGGCGATCACGTTGTCCTCGGCCTTGAAGCCGGCAGAGCGGGCGGGCCGCACGATCACGCGACCGCCAGAGAGCCCCTTGCCGCAATAGTCGTTGACGTCACCCTCGACGGTCACGGTCACGCCGGGCACACCGAACGCCATCACGCTCTGCCCTGCGGTGCCGGTGAAGTTGATCTGGATCGTGCCGTCGGGCAGACCGGCCGCACCGTGCCGCCGTGTCACTTCGCTGGAAAGGATCGTACCGACCGTTCGATTGATGTTGCGGATCGGCAGATCGAGTTTCACGGGCGTCCGGTTCTCCAGGGCCGGCTTGCACCGGTCGATCAGGGTGGTCATGTCGAGCGACTGCTCGATGCCGTGATCCTGCGACGACTCGTGGTGCGTCTTCACGTGGGCCGGCACCTCGGGCTTGTGGAGAATCGTGGAGAAGTCGAGGCCCTTCGCCTTCCAGTGGGCGATGGCCGCCCGCGTGTCGAGCCGATCCACCCGGCCAACCATCTCGTCGATGGTGCGGAAGCCGAGCTTGGACATCAGCTCACGGACTTCCTCCGCGAGCATGAAGAAGAAGTTGACGACATGCTCCGGCTGGCCGGTGAACTTCTTGCGCAGCTCGGGATCCTGGGTGGCGACGCCCACCGGACAGGTGTTGAGGTGGCACTTCCGCATCATGATGCAGCCGATCACGACGAGCGACGCCGTGGCGATTCCATATTCCTCGGCGCCGAGCATGGTGGCGATCACCACGTCTTTCGCCGTGCGGATCATGCCGTCGGTCTGCACGACGATCCGCCCGCGGAGGTCGTTCATAACGAGCACCTGATGCGCCTCGGCGAGGCCCAGCTCCCAGGGCAGACCGCAGTGCATGATCGAGGTCTGCGGGCTCGCTCCGGTGCCGCCGTCGTGTCCGGAGATGAGCACCACGTCGGCCTTCCCCTTGGACACACCCGCGGCGACCGTGCCCACGCCAACCTCCGCCACCAGCTTCACGCTGATCCGAGCGTGGTGGTTGGCGTTCTTGAGGTCGTGGATGAGCTGCGCCAGGTCCTCGATGGAGTAGATGTCGTGGTGGGGCGGCGGGGAGATCAGGCCCACGCCTGGTGTGCTGTGGCGAATCCGCGCGATCTCGCGGTCCACCTTGTGGCCGGGCAGCTGGCCGCCCTCGCCGGGCTTCGCCCCCTGGGCCATCTTGATCTGCAGCTCCTTCGCATTGACGAGATAGAGGCTCGTCACTCCGAAGCGGCCGCTGGCCACCTGCTTGATGGAGGAGTTCTTGCTGTCACCCGACGGATCCAGCTGATAGCGGACCGGATCCTCGCCTCCCTCGCCGGTGTTGCTGCGGCCGCCGAGACGGTTCATGGCGATGGCGAGCGTTTCGTGGGCCTCCTTCGAGATCGATCCATACGACATGGCGCCGGTGGCGAACCGCTTCACGATTTCCTTGGCCGGCTCCACCTCTTCGAGCGGGACTGCCCCGTGGCCGCCTGACGACGCGTCAGCCCAGTTGAAGTCGAGCAGGCCGCGAAGCGTGAGCAGTTTTGTCTGCTGCTCGTCGATCAGCCGCTGATACTTCCTGAACTCCTCGCGGCTGTTGATCTGAGTGGATCGCTGGAGGGTCGAGACGACGTCGGGCGAGAGCATGTGCGACTCCCCCTTCCGCCGCCACTGGTAACGGCCGCCCACGTCCAGTTCGAGCGTCTGCGGAACGCTGGTCTTCGGCCATGCATGCTCGTGCCGCTTGAACGTTTCCGCGGCGACGCCCTCGAGGCCGATGCCGCCGATCCGGCTGGGAGTTCGCGTGAAGAATTCGTCGACGAGCCCCTGCTCGAGACCGACCGCCTCGAAAATCTGTGCGCCGCGGTAGCTCTGCTGCGTGGAGATGCCCATCTTGCTCATCACCTTGAGCAGCCCCTTGGAGGCCGCCTTGACGAAGTTCTTGTGGAGCTTCTCCCGGGGGTAGTCGGCCGGGATCATTCGCTCCGCCTGCATCTGATCGATCGTGGCGAAGGCCAGGTAGGGATTGACGGCGCCGGCACCGTAGCCCGTGAGCAGAGCGAAGTGCTGCACCTCGCGGGCCTCGCCGGTCTCGACGACGATGCCGCACCGGGTCCGCGATCCCTCCCGAACGAGGTGATGGTGCACGCCGCCCGTCGCCAGCAGCGACGGGACGGTGGCCTGTTCCCTGCAGACGCCGCGGTCGGAGAGCACGACGATCGTCGCGCCGCCTGCGACGGCCTGTGCTGCTTCGGCTCGGATGGCGTCGAGCCGCTTCCGCATCCCAGCCAAGCCTTCCGCTGCGGGAAAGAGGAGCGAGATGGTTTTCGCGATCAGTCCGGGCTGGTTGAGAGCCTTGATCCTGGCGCACTCGGCGTTGGTGACCACCGGCGATTCCAATCGCAGGAGCCGGCACTGTTCCGGCTTCGAGTCGAGCAGGTTCCCCTCGCTGCCGATCGTCGTGATCATCGATGTGATGATCTCCTCGCGGATGGCGTCGAGCGGCGGATTGGTCACCTGTGCGAAGAGCTGCTTGAAATAGTTGGCGAGCAGCTGTGGCCGTTCGGAGAGCACGGCCAGCGGCGTGTCGTTGCCCATCGAGCCGATCGGCTCGGCGCCGTCGGTGGCCATCGGTCCGACGATGACCTTCAGATCCTCGAGCGTGTAGCCGTGGGCCCGCTGCAGTTCGAGCAGGCTCGACAGTTCGCCCGCCACCCCCGCCGCCCGCCACGGATCCATCGCATGGGCCGCGCCGCTGCCGTTGCCGCCGGCCGACTGCAGCAATTCCTCAGGCAGAACCGCCCGCGACTTGGTCAGGTCGGCGACGTGGGCCGGATCGGCAAGTTGGTCGAGCCGCACCTGTTGGGCCGAGATCCATTCCCGCCATGGCTTCGCGGTGGCGAGCTTCTGCTTGATCTCTTCGTCCTCGACGATCCGCCCTTCCTTGGTGTCGACGAGGAACATCCGACCGGGACGCAGCCGGCCCTTGCGGACCACGTCGGCCGCCGGCAGTTGCAGCACTCCCGCCTCGCTGGCCATCACGACGAGCCCGTCCTTCATCTGCCACCAGCGGCCGGGCCGCAGGCCGTTGCGGTCGAGCGTGGCACCGATTCTCACGCCGTCGGTGAACGCGAGGGCGGCGGGTCCGTCCCACGGCTCCATCAGACAGGCCTGAAATTCATAGTAGGCCTTGAGGTCGTCCGCCATGCTCTCGTGGCCGCTCCACGGCTCCGGGATGAGCATGCTCACAGCCTCTTCGATCGGTCGGCCGGCAAGCACGAGCAGTTCCAGCACGTTGTCGAAGGTGGCGGAGTCGCTGCCTCCCTCGCGGATCACGGGCTTGATCTTGTCGAGATCGGGCCCGTACACGGGATGGGCGAGCATGCTCTCCCTCGCGCGCATCCAGTTGATGTTGCCACGAACCGTGTTGATCTCGCCGTTGTGTGCGATGAAGCGGAAGGGGTGGGCGAGGTCCCAGGTGGGAAACGTATTGGTGCTGTACCGCTGGTGCACCAGTGCCAGCGCGCTTGTCATCTTCGGGTCGGAGAGGTCGGGGTAATACTTGTCGACCTGGTCTGCCAGCAGCAGCCCCTTGTAGACGATCGTCCGTGACGAGAGGGAGCAGACGTAGACGAACGTCTGCTCGGTGAGTCCGAGCTTGCCCAGTTCGACCCCGAACCGCTTCCGCAGCACGAACAGCTTCCACTCGAAATGGTCGCGTGAGACTTTCTTGCCACGGCCGACGAACGCCTGCCGCACGATCGGCTCCACCTCGCGGGCGGTGCCGCCGATGAAACGGTTGTCGGTGGGCACGCTCCTCCAACCGAGAAATTCAAGCCCTTCTTCCCGACAGATTTTCTCGAAAAACATCTCCGCCGCCTCGCGATCTCCATCGGAGGGAGGAAGGAAGACGTTGCCCACTGCCCAATCGCCGGGCGCCGGCAGTTTGATGCCGGCCTGCGGCGTCGCTGCCATGAAGAACTCCTGCGGCATCTGCAGCAGGATGCCGGCGCCGTCCCCCGTGAGCGGATCGCAGCCGCACGCGCCACGATGCGTGAGGTTTTCCAGCACCTCGAGCCCTTGCCGCACGATCTGATGGCTCTTCCGGCCGTGCAGGTTGACCACAAAACCCACGCCGCAGGCATCGTGCTCGTTGGCGGGATCGTAGAGGCCTTGGGCAGGGGGAAGTCCGGGGAGACGCGTCATGGCGATACTCGAGTGGAGAAGAACGGAGGGCGTTTTTTGCTGAAAGAGAACGTGCGGTGAAAAACTGACAGATGAAAGATTGCAGACTGGGTGAGCGGGCCGGGGTGTCAGGCGTGGGCGACGTGTTCGACATCGTCCGCCGCCAGGTCGGCGAAGGGACGGTCGGTGTCGTGGGCATGGCAGCGGAGCAGTTCGATGAACCGCCTCACGGTGGGAGCGAGTTGCTTGCCGCGGGCGTGGATGATGCCGAGGGGCCGCACGAGTTCCTCGTCGTCGATCCGAACGCTGGCGAGCGTGCCGCCAGCCACCTCGCTGAGCACGGTTGGCTCCGGCAGAAGTGCCACCCCGGCGTCGATCTCGATCGCCCGCTTGATGGTTTCGATGTTATCGAACTCCATGACCACATTCGGCTCGACGTGGTGGCCCGCCAACACGCGGTCGATCTCGTGGCGAATGACGAGGTCGGGGTCGAAGCTCACCATAGCCCGGCCATCGAGGGCGGCGAGCGGGATGGTTTCGCGGCCGGCAAATGGGTGGCCTGGGGCGCAGACGAGCACCATCGGTTCCTCGCGCCACGGTTCCGCATGGATGGTTCGCGTGCTCCGCGGGTAGCTGACGACGCCGATATCAGCCTCACCGCTCTCGACAGACTCGAGCACCCGCTCCGGGTGGAGGTACTCCAGGCGGACATTCGCCTTCGGGTGCTGGCTCATGAATTCCTGCAGGTAGCGGCTCATGTGGTGGAGGCCTACGGAATAGATGGCGGCCACCCGCACCCTGCCCGCCACCTGCTCATGGTGCGACCGCACCTCGTCCTCGAGGGCGTCGTAGCGGGCGATGATCTTGCGGCAGCCGTCGTAAAAAACCTGGCCCTCGCGGGTGGGCACCAGAGGCCGCTTCGACCGCTCGATCAACTGGACTCCAAGCCTGGTTTCCAACTGGCCCACGACCTGACTGGCGTTCGACTGGGAAATGCCGTTGTCCTCGGCCGCGCGTGAAAAACTGCGGCGAGAGACGATGTCGCAGAATATTTTCAGGGACTTAAGGTTCATCGCTGCACGACCGGAAACCTGTGTTGAAACAGCCGCAATCGGCCTCAAAGTGCTTCTGCGACCCTCCTTGGTGCATTTGAATCACGAATGCGAATGATACCGCGGCTTATCATTCGGAAAACAAATACAGCCTAGCGTTGCCGCGGGCCTCGTCAAGCGGCCTGTTTCGAGGCCGGCTGGCTCAACCGTACAAAGCCTGCAAACAATACGTCCTCGGGAAGACCGGCCGCCTGCGGGTGGTGTTTGAAAGTTTGACATGACCACATCTCCGTCCCCGGCCCTGATCGGCATCGACTGGGGCACGTCGTCGCTGCGAGCGTATCTGCTGGGCCATCGGGGCGATGTGCTCGATCGCCGCGCCACCGGCCACGGCATCCAGCATCTTCCTGCGGGCGGGTTTGCCGCCGCCTTGCGGGGTGTCGCCGGCGAGTGGCTCGACCGCTGGCCCGCGGTGCGGGTGCTGGCGGCGGGGATGATTGGGAGCCGCAACGGATGGCGGGAGGTGCCCTATGTCGAATGCCCGGCCGACCTCGCCGCGATCGCCAGGGGAATCGTGGTTCTCGACACCGGTGCGAAAACGATTCACCTCGTGCCGGGGCTTGAAAACCGCGGGCTCCACCCCGACGTCATGCGCGGCGAGGAGACGCAGATCGTCGGTGTCTTGGCCCTGCAGCCGCACCTGGGCGACCGGTCACTGCTTGTGCTGCCGGGCACGCACTGCAAGTGGGTCACGGTCGAGCAGGAGCGCGTGACCCGTTTCACCACATACCTCACCGGCGAACTCTTCGCGATGCTGCGGGATCACTCGATCCTCGGCCGCCCTGCGAAAGAGTCGGGCCAGCCGGCCGGGCCGGATGCACTGGATCAGGATGCCTTTGTCCGTGGCGTCCATGCGGTCCGAGACGGCGGGGCCGCAGGCGTCGCTCCCCGCCTCTTCTCGACCCGCAGCCTGTTTCTCGCAGGCGTTCTCACCGCCCCGCAGACCATCGACTATCTTTCAGGCATGCTCATCGGCGAGGAGATTCGCAGCGTGCTCGCCGATCTGGCTGGCGAGTCCTGCCCGCCGCTGGTGCTCCTCGGCGCTCCCAGCTTGTGCGAACGCTATCGGCTGGCTCTGGCGGAATCGGGCATCGATACAGTCAACGTCATGAACGAAACGGGACCGTCGGGGCTGTGGCGCATCGCCACGGCTGCCGGCCTGGTCACCTGAGGCCCCGACATCGCAGCAGGAGAATTCTCATGCCGGATCGAGAGCGGGCGAGTCGCCACTTTGCCGAAATGCCGCTCGTGGCGATTCTGCGCGGCGTCACACCTGATCAGGCCGTTGCCATCGGCCGCGTGCTCGTGGAGTCTGGCTTTCGCCTCGTCGAAGTGCCGCTCAATTCACCCGAGCCGATCGAGAGCATCCGGCGATTGGCGGCGGACCTTGGCGATCGGGCGACGGTCGGGGGCGGCACGGTCCTGACGCCTGGCGATGTCGCGGAGGTGGCCGCAGCGGGCGGCAGCCTCGTGGTCTCCCCCACGATGATTCCGGCCGTGATCGCCGCCACGCGGGCGGCCGGCATGCTGAGCGGTCCCGGAGTTGCCACGCCGACGGAAGCCTTTGCGGCGATCGAGGCGGGTGCCGACTTCCTCAAACTGTTTCCCGCCGAACAGATCGGGCCCGGCGTGCTCAAGGCATGGCGGGCCGTCCTGCCTGGCAACATGCCGCTGGTGCCCGTGGGGGGCATCACGCCCGAATCGATGGCTCCATACGTGGCAGCGGGCGCCGCTGGATTCGGCCTCGGTTCGGCGCTCTACAGGCCCGGCATGTCCGCTGCCGAAGTCCGCCACACCGCCGAGGCATTCCTGGCCGCATGGCGAGGGGCGTCCCTCGACTCATGATGGCTTCCACCGGGGCGTGGCGGCATCAGGAGTTCATCACCACCGTGGAACACGAGATCGATTGATGGGAATGACGTGTCTTCGGCCCTGGCTGCCGATCGTGACGATGCACGTGGCCGCGGTCGCGGGTGCTGCGGACCTCTATCCCGATCCGGTCGCGAATCCTTCGTCCCCGCTCATGCTGGCTGGCGAGTGGGTCCCCTCCGACCCTGCACAAATCGACTTCGGTCGATTGCCGATCATCCCCAGCCAGCCGGCGATCGTCCACGATGTCCGCAACCGGAATGGCGACCGCGTCAACCAGCACAACTATCTCGCCTTTCATGATGGTCGCTATTGGGCGATGTGGAGCGATGGACCGGGCCAGCCCAACGAGAACGAACTGCGACGACTCGGGCACCATCGCAACGTCATGCCTGGACATGACGGCATTCCAGGGCCGGGTCAGGAGCCGAACAAGGTTTTGGGGGCGACAAGCTTGGACGGACTCGCCTGGAGCGAGCCTTTCGAAATTACGGACAAGCCCGCGCCCGAGCACGGCTGGTTCGCCCGGGGCTTTTGGATTCGCGACGGGAACATGCTCGCCTTGGCCAGCCAGTTCCAACCCCCTGGGTTCGAGGGCCCCGGTCTGTCGCTTCATGCCTTTGAACTGCGGGCTACCGGCCCACCGACCTGGAGGCATCTGGGGCTGGTCTGCGACGACGCACTGAGCAACTTCGAGCCGCACAAACTGCCGACCGGAGAGTGGATGGTGTCGAGGCGGAATGGCCGCTGGGAAACCTTCACGATGATTGGTGGCGTGAAGGCGATCGACGACTGGGTGCAGATTCCCATAGTCGGCGCGGTCGGCAAGGGTGGATTCAAACCCGACGAGCCGATCTGGTGGGTGCTGCCCGACCGGAACATCGTGTTTCTGTTTCGCGACAACAGCCGGGGAGGATTTCTGTACCGAGCCTTTTCCACCGACGACGGTCGCAGTTGGAGCGCCCCCGTGCGCACGAATTTCCCCGACGCGACCAGCAAGTTCTGCGGTTGCCGATTGGCCGACGGCCGGTATGTGCTCGTCTCAAATGCGAAACCCGGGGTGCGTGATCCCCTGGTTCTTTCGGTGAGCGCCGACGGCCTCGTGTTCAGGCAAATGGGCGTGCTCGTTGGCGGCCGACATGTCGACTATCCGCACGTGATCGAGCATGGAGAGCATCTGTTCGTGGCTTTCGCCAGCGCGAAGCAGTCGGTGGAAGTGCTGAAGATCAAACTGGCCGACCTCGACGTGCTGCAGTCCGTGAACAAACGATGATGGACGCTCTCTGGATCGTCTATTTCCGTGTCACCAATTGACCATTCGGCCGCCCGACGCCGGTTCTGATGGCGTGCTCACGGGGATCCGCAGCCCGGCAGCCATCGCAGCCACTGCGGCCACCAGCCCGCCCTCCCTGCCGGCCCGCCGCCGCAGCAGCCGGTTTTCCCGCAGCCGGCGCATCGGCAGCAGACATACTTCACCTTCCGCTCGACCACGGAGACCTCCTCGTCGTTCATCTCCTTGACGAGCGTCTTGCGGTGTCGCACCCAGGCGCGGCAGGCGTCGGACGGGCAGTCGGTGCATCCGCCGCCGTGGCGGCAGCGTGAGAAGGGCCACGGGAGGCCGCTGCAGCGGGGCACGCAGATCGGGTCGCACTTGGCCTCGTATTCGGTCTTCGGTTTCTTCTTCGTGCCGCACTCACAGACGCACACCGCCTCGAGGCCGCAGGTCGCCCCACAGTGCATGCACGCCGGAGGCTTTTCTTTGTCTTTCTCCTTGTCTTTTTCCTTGCCTTTCTCTTTCTCCTTGCCCTTGTCCTTTCCATCCGTGGACTTCTTGTCGCCGTCCTGCGGTTTGTCTTTGGTGACGTCCGCGCCCGTCGCTGTCTCGCGCGCGGGCACGACCGCATCCTGCACCGCGGCGACGAAGGCATCGGCCGCGAGGGCGAGGTCGCCCGCGAGCAGCAGGATCAGGATGCCGGTGATGACGTGAAAACGCATGATGCCCTCAGAAATCGAAGTCGATCCGCATGCCGTAGGCGTCGGTGAGGCTGTTCCCCGTGCGCTCATCCTCCAGGAAGGCGCGGATGTAGTTGAATTTCCAACGCGTGTAGGGGTTCAGGTACCAGTTGAGGCCGATGGTGAAATCGGTCAGGTTGTTGCCCTTGATGTTCTTGTCGTTGAGCACGATGTTGGAGAACCGGGCCGCCACCTCCCAGGCCCCGAGGCCGTTCTGCACGCCCTGCGACTTCGTCCGCACGCGAAAGAAATCCTCGAACGGCTCCAGTCGCTTGTGGATGCCCTGCTTGCGGTCGTAGGGGCGGTGTTCACCGGTGAGGAAGTAGCTCACCTGCGCCATGTACCCGTTGAAGAAGAGCGGCGGGCCGCCAATCTGATCCACCAGCGCGAAGGCGTATTCCGACTGCAGCGAGAGCGGTCCCAAGATCAGGGCGAACTCGGGGTCGAAGAGCTGGAAGTGGTCGGCCTTGATGTTGCCGGTGTCGACGAAGATCGGCGCGAACGGCCCCGGCTGGCCGTTCATGTAGTTGCTGGGCGGCTTCTTGATCGGGCCGAGGACATCGGCCGGCTGCTGCTTGCGAATTTCCGGCGTGTTGCGAAAGCGGACCTGATCCTGAAATGCCTTGCGGTAGCTGTAGGCCGCGCCCAGGTGCATGTAAAACCGTCCGTCGCTCTCCTCATCCCACCAGGGCAGCCACGTGCCCCGCATCGTCAGCGCCTGCCCGCTGTCGAACGAATCGTTGCCGGTGTTGTCGCTGTTCGTGCGAAACGTGCCGATGGCCCAGGTCGCCAGTTCGTTCTCCGAGTTGCCGTAGGCCATCACACCCATGTTTCGCGCGGG